>WQZU01000010.1 GCA_009780575.1 Candidatus Methanomicula labiotermitis | reverse complement strand
TCCCCGTTCCGGACGAGGTTCTGAGGAACGTGGAACCATGTGATCTTCTGCACCTCATGGGTCCTAAATTCCCTTCGGCCCATAATCACGATCACTGATTACCTACATCCGCAGAATTTCGGTCTTTGCTCTTCATTCGATGACGAAGGCTCCCCGTCTCAGAAAAAGACACTGATCCGCGAAGGGGTCCTGAGATCATTCATGCGCGACAGTTTCACCGGCGATAGCACAGGTAACGGGATGCGCAGGAATTCAACGGATGCGCAGAACATTTACAATTCCGCGGTCAGTACGAAACCGATGAACATGATCGTCTCTCCGGGAAGATATTCTGTCGATGGAATAACAGCGCAGACGGATAACGGCATATTGGTGGAAAAGTTCGCCTGGCCGGAAGCCGATCCGCTTACCGGAAGATTCGGACTGGAGATAAGGTGCGGATACATCGTACGCAAAGGAAAGATAACCGGAACGGTGAACAATGCGCTTATGACGGGAAATATGATCGATCTTCTCGGCAGCATAGAATTCATAGGCAACGATCTTGAGAACCTGGGCTGCGTCACCGTTCCGACAATGAGCTTCTCGGGTGCGGAACTTGTGGGCAATTGATGCCGGACAAAAAATTCATTTCTTGCGTGCGGCGGCTTTAGATCTCGGAATGAATCTGCCTTTCTCATCTCTGGGCGGAAATTCAATCCGAGGGATGACCTCACGCCTGCTGTCTTTCCCGCTGTTTTTTCTGAGAAATCTTATTACCACTCTATCCTCTCCCAAATATTGTTACAATTATCCCAATGGTTATGATAAGCACCATTAGCTTTATCACTTTCCCCAGAAATATATTCTTTTCCCGTGTCGTATTGTAAGAATATTTCAGTCCATAGAACAATTCTGTCTGAACCTCGAACAGCATCTCTTTATTGAAATAATCTATCGCCTGACTTATGTATCTTTCCGAGGATCGACCCTGATCTCTCCAAAGGAGTATTGTTATTATGCCCGCGGCGCAACATGCACCGAAAAAAATTGCCGATATAGACGCTCCGCTTAATAGGCCGTTAAGAACTCCTTCGTTCGGATAGGTACTTATGAACATCAAGGATGCGAATGCAAGAAGTATCCCGATGATTGTTACCATTGAGTTCTGTTTGTTTGATGCTAGTTCTAACTGTCTTCCGAGGCCTTCTCTTATGTCGTATATCGCGTTTCTCGCATCATCATTGAATTGGTTCTGCTCTTCTGCCTCTTCATCTTCTTGCGCATCCGAGTCACGAAAATTATCTATATCGTCAATCATTGTTATCTTCTCTGTCCTTGAAAAATAAATTCGGTTTCGGCATATTTTCAACTCTCTCTTTTGCTCAATTCTGATATTATAAAATTGAGTTTGTTATCCAGTGTCATGCTCTCCGCTTTTACGAACTCAATACGCTGATTGGTCAGATAGTCAAGGTAGAATCGTATCGCCTGTAATACGAACTCGGAGGGAGTTCTGAAGTCTTTATCATTGCCTGTTTCTTTATCAATTCTTTCTTTAATGTTTCGGGGAACGCGCACTCCGATGAGTTCTGACTCTTGTTTTTCTTTCATAAATGTTACATATTTGATGTATTTAATAAACTTTATTATTTATTTGTATAACTGATGTCTAACAAAAGAATAAATATGAGAGCGCTGACAAAAATGTTTTGGACGAGTGCTGTGGTGTATATAATACGGGTTCTAGGAATGCCAATGCCATGATTAGTTAGATCGGCAGATGATTGAGAATTCACGGATCTGCCATGGATATTCCCTCGGATCCGCTGATGACTTAAATCAAAAATAACGTTCCAGCGTTATGCGCGTCCTGTCACCGGATACGTCCATTCCGGAGCAGTCGCCCGCAACCTTTCCGATCTTCTTCATCGGGAATGCGGCGACCGGTCTTTCATCGGTGCTCAGCGGCGTCGGACCGAAGAATATGCTCAGCGCATCCGCTTCCGGCCAATAGGCTATGTCACCGGTATTGAATATTTCAGTGTCCCCTTTCACTTTGCTTTCCAATGGCATCACGAAATAGATCTGCGAACCCAGCATGTTGATGTCCGCCGAGAACGGCAGCGACAGCCATATCTCATTGGAGATATCGGAATCGTCAAGCGATGCTGTCCATACGCCGCTTCTTGTCCTTATCCTTATTTTGCTCATGGCAGCGCTCATTTCTTTCTTTCGAACAGCGCCCTTATCTTTGATCCGACCGTCTCGATCTCAAGGGACGCCTCGTCGGCTTCCATCTTCTTCAATTCTTTGAGGCCGTTCTTCCATTCGGCGCGCCAGTCGTCCTTGAATTTACCGGACTCGATGTCCCTGAGGATCGATCTCATGCCTTCCTTGGATTCTTTGGTGATCACGCGGTCGCGTTTTGTGAGACCGCCGTACTCGGCCGTGTTTGACACCACGTGCCACATCTTGGAGAGTCCGCCGGCCTGTACCAGATCTGCTATGAGTTTAACTTCGTGCAGAACCTCGAAATACGCTATCTCCGGAGGATATCCGCCTTCCCTGAGTGTTTCGTAACCTGCCTTTATCATTGCCGTGAGGCCGCCGCACAGGACCGCCTGTTCTCCGAAAAGATCGGATTTCGTTTCGAAGTCGAATGACGTTTCGAATACGCCCGCTCTCGTTGAGCCTATTCCTTTAGCAAGTGCCAAAGCGATCTTCTTCGCATTTCCCGTGTAATCCTTATGAACGCATATCAAAGCGGGAACGCCGAACCCTTCCAGGTATGCGAGCCTTTCCATGTCGCCCGGCGATTTCGGGGCCATCATGATCACGTCAATCTCCTCGGGAGGCGTTATGAGTCCGTATGTTATCGAGAAACCGTGCGCGAACTCCAATGCTGCGCCTTTCTTCATGTTCGGCTCGACCATTTCTTTGTAGATGTCCGGCTGGACCTCGTCCGGAAGCAGCATCATGACAACATCCGCATTCTTCACTGCGTCCGGTATCTCGGTCACTTTGAGGCCGTCCTCTTTAACTTTGTTCCAAGACGCTCCGTCCTTACGAACGCCCACGGTCACGTCCAATCCCGAGTCGTGGAGACAAAGCGCCTGCGCCCTTCCCTGCGCGCCGTATCCCAATACTGCGATCTTCTTACCCTTGAGAACGTTCAAGTCAGCGTCCGAATCTCGATAGATGTCCATAATACTAGCACCTTTTAGCGCACGCATGTGGTCATAGGATTAAAAAGTATACATTGAACCATGGATCGGCGTTCTCCTCGAACGTGTGTAATTGTTATTATTCGCACATTCAAAGAGGTTCTTGTTCGTCTGACCGATCGGAACCGTGATCGTAAGATCTGCGGTCAGGTTCCGCGAACGCCGCATGTTTGGTGTTTTTATCAACGGCGTCCAAGACCATGATCTCTTCCGTCCTTGCTCCTTCGGGATCCATGGATCTCATCTTCAAGCTTTCATTGATATTGGAAATTCCGACAAATGCGGCCATACCCGCAAAATGTGATTAACATCAGCGGTGTGAACTGAATGGTCTCTTTCAACCGGAACTCAAGATGGATGATAAGGATCACGGGCAGAGAAAGGGACAGTATGAAAGTCCGGAATTCCTCAGACCTTTATCTGAAGATCCCGACTCTCCTGCGCCCGCTGTTCTCTCTCATCCTATCTTCCGTCTATTGTTTTCAAAGATCTCTGTTACACACGTCCGTTGCATGACCGTATTTAACATATCGATCGATACGCCGGACGGATGACGCTTCGAATGCGGATCAGAACGGACAGTTCCCTTTCATGATCGGAAGGCTCGGGTTGGGAGGCAGCATCGGAAGGACCTCTTCATCCGGATTGACCTTTATGTCGATCAAACATACCTTCCCGCATGCGAACGCTTCTTTGAACGCATCCGCTATCTCGGACGGCCTTTCCACGCGTATCCCTTTTGCACCGAACGATTCCGCCAGTTTGACGAAGTCCGGGTTGGACGATTGAAGCGCCGTTCCCGAGTACCTTTCGTTCCAGAACAGCTTCTGCCACTGTTTGACCATACCCAGCCAGCCGTTGTTCATAAGACATATGACGACCGGTATATCCTCGGCCACCGCCGTCGCCAGTTCCTGTATGACCATCAGAAGACCGCCGTCGCCGGTCACCGTCATTACTTTCTTGTCCGGTTTGGCAGCCTTCGCGCCTATCGCCGAGGGGAAACCGAATCCCATCGTTCCGAAACCTCCGGATGAGATCAGCTGTCTGGGGCGCCGGATCTTCAGAAGATGCATCGCCCACATCTGGTTCTGACCGACGTCCGTTGTTATTATCGTGTCATCGTCCAGTATCTTGTTTATTTCGGCCATCACTCTTCTCGGAGATATCGTATTGCCGCCGATCTCGATGTCGCATACGCAGCGTTCCTTCAGTTCCTTTATACGATTGTTCCAGTCTTTGTTCGCGACCGGACGTTTGAGCTGTGAGATGATCGCCTGCATAGCTTTCTTGGTGTCCGCAAGTATGTTGATCGCCGTCTGCGGATGCTTGTTGAATTCCGCTCTGTCGATGTCTATCTGCACCACCTTGCAGTTTTGAGACAGCCGGTTGTGCATGCTGTGGCTCCTGTCCGAGAATCTCGTTCCGACCGCGATCACTAGGTCGGATTCCTTCATTGCGTTCAATGTGCACATTTTTCCGTGCATCCCCATCGAACCTAGCGAGAGCGGATGGTCCGCGGGTATGGCGCCGAGTCCCATCAGCGGCATTATCGCCGGCGCCCGGATCAGTTCCGCCAATTGTATGAGTTCGTCCGATGAACCGGATGATATGACTCCGCCGCCCGCAATGATCAGCGGGCGCTGCGCCTTTCCGATCAGATTTACCGCATACGGCAGTTCCGAAAGATTTTCGCAAACCTCCACCGGATCGAACTTCCTGTTCAGAAGGGATTCATCTATTTCGGAGTTGATCGCATCGACCGGAAGGTCTATGTGCACCGGTCCCTGCCTTCCGCTCAAGGCTATATTCCATCCTCTTGAGATCGCCTCCGGGAGCATTTGAAGGTCAAGCACCCGATAATTGTGTTTTGTGACCGGCATCATCAGGCTGAACGCGTCCACTTCCTGGAATGCACCCATGCCGAGGGCGCGCGTTGATACCTGGCCGGTGAGCACTATCATCGGAACGGAATCGGCGAAAGCCGTTGCGACTCCGGTCACAAGATTTGTCGCACCCGGTCCGGACGTCGCCAAACATACACCCGGTCTGCCCGATGCGCGTGCATATCCGTCGGCCATGTGCGCCGCGCATTGTTCGTGACGGACGAGCACGTGTTTTATCGATGAGTTCAGGATCTCATCGAATATCGGTATTACCTGCCCTCCGGGGTAGCCGAACATAGTCTCTACTCCCTTGTCCTCCAGCATCTTCAGGAGCGCTCTTGATCCTTTCATTTCCTTACCTTCCGGGTTTTATGGCACAGGAAGCTAGTAGTTATTTAATAATAATTCCCCATATATTGTTGATTGGAAGGGCATTACATGAAGATAGTTTATGATGATGCGGTCACGGAACACGTTCAGTGGCCGGAACATTTGGAGTCGCCGTTCAGAATCAAGACCTTGATAAAGAAACTTGAAAAAGAAGGTCTTTGGAAGGATATCATAGCACCGGTCATGATAACCGATGACGATGTTCTCAAAGTTCATACGGAAAAACTTCTGAACCGTCTGAAGAGCGGCGGGAATATTCCGATCGATCCCGATACCATGCTGAGGGACGAAACGTACGAATATGCTATGGTGTCCGCATCCGTTGCCGTCACCGCCGTGAGAACGGCAATGAACGGAACTCCGGCCTTAGCTTTGACGCGTCCTCCCGGGCATCATGCCGAACGCGACAGGATGTGCGGGTTCTGCTATCTGAACAATGTGGCAATAGCGGTCGAGGCCGCAGGTGTAAGAACAGCGATAGTGGATATTGACGTACACCACTGCAACGGCACGGAAGAGATCTTCTACGATCGTGATGATGTCCTTGTCATAGATATCCATGAGACCGGAATATTTCCTCTGACCGGCCCGAGGGAGAGCATCGGAAGCGGCGCAGGCGAAGGATACACCGTGAACATACCGATACCGGCGGGCTCCGGGAACCGTACTTACGAGAGGGCCATGGAAGACATCGTCATTCCGATACTCAGAGAATTCAAACCGGAACTTATCGTTGTCTCTTTGGGGGTGGACGCCCACTACTGCGACCCTGCCGCCCATATGCTCCTGAACACCGAGGGATACATCGGACTCTGCGACCGTCTCATCCGCGAGAGCAAAGACGGGAAGATAGCGTTCATCCTTGAAGGAGGATACCATCTCCGCGCAACGGCGGAGGTTGTCGCCGGGATGCTGTCAATATTCGAAGGGAGTGAGATATTCCTGGAATACAACGATGACAAGGGCGAGCAGAGCAACGGACTCAGAGAAGTGAGGAAGATCAGAGAATACCTCGGAGAACGCTGGAAAACCTTGCAGTAAGACCGTTGCAATGATCGGCCGTGAAAGTAAACCTTATCTTATCCTTGAGCATATAGCGATCATATGAAGGTCAGGGTCGGCATAAACGGATACGGGACGATAGGGAAGAGAACAGCGACGGCGATAAACATGCAGGACGACATGGAGGTCGTTGGTGTTACGAAGACCAAACCGACATACGAGGCCGTTGCGGCCAACGATCTCGGGCTTCCGCTGTATGTTCCTGACGAATCGGCGGACAGTTTCAAGAAAGCGGGGATAAAGATCGCTGGCACCATCAAAGACATGTACAAAAAAGCGGACATCGTCGTTGACTGCACACCCGGGAGCGTTGCCGAGGCTTACAAGAAGGAGTATGCGGACGCCGGCATCAAAGGAATATTCCAGG
Organism: Candidatus Methanomicula labiotermitis; assembly: GCA_009780575.1. Lineage (GTDB taxonomy): Archaea > Thermoplasmatota > Thermoplasmata > Methanomassiliicoccales > Methanomethylophilaceae > Methanomicula > Methanomicula labiotermitis. The sequence goes on along the minus strand of WQZU01000010.1, from coordinate 34,328 downwards.
GAGGAGAGGATCACAGCCTTACCGGCATTTCGTTCAATGCATCCGCGAATTACAAAGAGTCGTGGGGCGCACAGTTCTCCCGTGTTGTCTCGTGCAATACCACCGGCCTGATAAGAACGCTTTACCCCGTTGACAAGTACTTCAAGATCCAGAGCGCATTCGCGACGCTCATACGCAGAAGCGCCGACCCGAGTGACAGCAAGAACGGGCCGATCAACGCTGTTGAACCCGTTCTAAAGATCCCGACGCACCACGGGCCGGACGTGCAGAGCATAATGCCCTGGATCAATATCCAGACGATGGCGGTGAAGGTTCCGACAACGCTTATGCATCTTCACACCGTTACCGTAAAGCTGGGCACCGAAGCGACAACGGAGGATATCGTCGCATTATGGAAAAAGACGCCGCGCGTGAAACTGGTGAGCGGTAAAAGCGGCATAAAGTCATCGGCGCAGATAATGGAACTTGCGCGCGACCTGGGCAGACCGAGGGGCGACATGTATGAGATAGTCGTCTGGGAAGACGGCACGAAGGTGGTCGGCGACACTTTGTATTTCTATCAGGCGGTGCATCAGGAAAGCGATGTCATACCGGAGATAGTCGACTGTATAAGGTCAATGTGCAGGATGGAAGAGGATCCGCTGGTATCCATGGAGAAGACAGACAAAGCCATGGGGATCTGAGATGAAAGAGTTCCATACGCTGGAAGATTTCAATTTCAAAGACAAGACAGTGCTGCTGAGAGTGGACATAAACTGTCCGCTGGACAAGGATACGCTTGAAATAATAAATGATTCGCGCATAAGAAGGATAATCCCGACCGTGCGCGAACTCATGGGCAAAAGGGCCAAGGTCGTGGTGCTTGCACACCAGAGCAGAAAGGGCAAATGGGACTTTATTTCGATGGAGCAGCATTCCAAAAGACTTTCCAAACATCTGAACCATCCGGTCGGATACATAAACGACGTTATCGGCAATTCTGCGAAAAAGAGCATAAAGTCACTGGGTGCGGGTGAAGTGCTTCTACTTGACAACGTCCGCGGGCTGGACTGCGAGACCGCGAAGCTTGACATGAACGGCCATGCGGATTCCGTACTGGTAAAAGAGCTGGCACCGCTGATCGATTATTACATATGCGACGCGTTCGGCGCCGCACACAGGTCCCAGTGCTCGCTTGTGGGTTTTCCTCTGAAAGTGCCGTCGGCATCCGGGAGACTGATGACCAAAGAGATCTTTGCACTGAAAGCCCTGTTCGACGATCCGAGAAGGCCGTCGGTGTTCGTTCTCGGCGGCGCCAAGTTCGGAGAGGTCCCGGCGATGATAGATCACGTCCTCGGAAGCAGAACCGCCGACACTGTCATACTGACCGGTCTGGCGGGGAACGCTTTCCTGTTCGCAAGGGGAGTGAACATAGGAGACGCGAGCATGGAGATCCTTAAAGAAGAGCTGACGGATACGAACATAAACGCCGCTAAGAAAATGATGCTGAAATACGGACACAAGATCCTTTTACCGACGGATGTGGCCGTAGAGCGCAACGGAAAACGGGAGAATATCCTGACGGGCGACCTCCCGGCGCCGGAGGCGGCTTTGGATATCGGAGACGAGTCGATCGAGAAATTTAAGAAAGTGCTTTCATCATCAAGAACATCGTTCATGTCCGGGCCGGCAGGCCTTTATGAAAAGGACGAGTTCGGAAAAGGAACGAAGGAATTGATGATCTCCATGATCGAAAGCGACGGGCAATCGGTCATCGGCGGCGGACATACGATAGGGGCTGCGGACCTTTTTGATCTGACTGACGGTTTTTCATACGTGAGCACCGCCGGCGGCGCACTGGAGACCTTCCTTCTGGGCGAGGAATTACCGGCGGTCGAGGCTTTGCGCCGTTCGTTCAGAAAATTCTGACTGCCGTGAATATGGCTTCTCACTGAATTTTCAGAACGTTTCTTTCTTTTTTGCGTGAATGATAGCTCCCCGGAGATCACATTTTACAACTCATCATCTGCGAAGCAAGGTTGAAATACATCAGCATTAATATCCGTAACAGGTGCGATTATGGAGTTTCTGAGGCATTCCGGCTGTTACATAGGGATAACGAGAGAAGAATTCCCGGTCGTTATCGACCTTTTCCCAGATGGTAAGTTCGTGATATCTGCGATAGAACAGACGATATTGAAGTCCATAGCGGACGGTAAAGAAAAGTTTGAAGTGGAAGGCGAGAGGGCCTATCCCTTCGGCATCGGCGATTATACCGTAAATGACAGAACGTTCACCATACCGAAGGGAAAGGCGCGGCTTATGATGATCCTGAATGACAGGGATACAGCAGGCGAGATAGATCCCAAAAAAAGTCTTAAGTTCTCTGGCGGGATATTTTATTACGTTGGCGAGCTGAACCGCAGGCTCTTCCCTTTCACTCTTGATGACGACGATCCGCCGATGGGGGATGCCTACCGGGACAGTGTGGTGACGCAGTTCAGGATGTTCGAATTCAGCAGGCACGATTTCGGAAAACTCGACGTCGAAAAAGCGCTGGAGTCCATAAAGAGGATCAAGGATATGACGCCGAAGAAATTCGTCCCGACCGGAGCGGACTGGGCGAGGCTGAACGGTCCTGACGGCAGAAGGCTGGAAGGAGCGTTCTTCGACGATGAAGGGAACGTGTGCTACAAGGAACTGATGCCGAAGGTCATGATCAGCTACAAAGACCCGAGGGCGAAAGGGCCGAACGTCGATTGGTCGCTCATCACATACGGTGACGTTGATGCCGAGAATGCGGCGGAAGTCGCACGCATAAAGGAGCTGAACGAGTTCATGAGGTCTATGCGGCGCAGAACGGTTCCAAATTCATCACATTGGCGCAGCAGTGGACGGAATAAGGCCGGCCTGGGCATCCGCCCTCCCATTTTTTATGAAAAATCACGAATGTGCGCTCAACCGTTCTGCTGATATATACAGATTGCCCGCCCGGTATTTCCTTCCGAAAAACAATTATTCCGGTTGAGTAGAGTAAGAAGGAGGTCGTGAGACCCTCTTCTTACTCTACTAAAATATCTACAAATCTTAAAGCAAAAGTCCATCAAACCTTAAAGTGAAACATCTACAAATCTTAAAGCAAAAGTCCATCAAACCTTAAAGTTGATGGGCAAAATCCAAATAGATTGATATACCATAAAAAGATTCTTTATCGATGAAACGGGAATATTTGCCAAGGGTCATAGACAAGGAATTGGACCTTACACTCAGATCTTCCGGTGCGGTGCTTATAGAAGGCCCGAAGTGGTGTGGGAAAACACGTACTGCCGAAGAACGGGCGGCCAGCGTCCTGTACCTTCAGGACACCAAGAAGAGGAAGTATTATCTTCATATGCTGGACTCGGACCCAAATGCTTTACTGGAAGGGGAGAAACCGCGCCTTATTGACGAGTGGCAAGACGCACCCATCCTATGGGACGGCATACGATTCATCATAGACCAAGGAAGTGAATGGGGGCAATTCATATTGACGGGTTCGGCAGTACCGAATGATAAGGATAGACCTATGCACTCCGGTACCGGCCGCATATCAAGGATATACATGAGACCGATGTCACTGTTCGAATCGCAGGAATCCGACGGCAGCGTCTCATTGTCATCCCTTTTTGGCGGAGAGGACATCAAAGGGATGTCAAGGCTCACAATAAACGATCTTGCATTCGCATTGGCCAGAGGAGGATGGCCCGCAGCCATAGGAGAGGAAGGATCCATAGCTTTACGGCATTCGCAGAATTATCTGAAAAGCATCATAGACTCGGACCTTTCACGCGTTGACGGTGTTAAACGGGATCCGGTGCGTGTCCGCAAACTGTTGCACTCATTGGCCAGGAATGTGTCAACGGAGGCAAAGATGACAACGTTGCAGAAGGATGTCAGCGGAGATGCGGATAATATTGTCTCCGTGCCGACCCTTATAACGTACATGAATGCGTTGGAACGCACATTTGTCACAGAGGATCTTCCGGCATGGAGCCCGTCGATGCGTTCCAAGACCGTTTTAAGAAGTTCTTCCAAACGGCATTTTGCCGACCCTAGTATTGCGGCCGCCGCCATCCGTGCAACGCCGGAACGGTTGATAGATGATTTCGAGACGTTCGGATTGCTGTTCGAATCATTGTGCATCCGTGATCTCCGTGTGTATGCGCAGGCGCTTGACGGCAGAGTGTTCCATTACAGGGATTCCAGCGGTCTGGAAGTGGATGCGATAATAGAACTAGCGGACGGCCGATGGGGCGCCGCAGAGATAAAGATGGGTGCGGACGAGATAGAGAAAGGTGTAAAGAATCTTATAAAACTCAAGGAGAAGGTTGACATGGATAAAATGGGAAAACCGTCATTCATGATGATCCTCACGGCCACAGAGCAGGCATACCGGCGCAAGGACGGCGTATATAATGTGCCGATAGGTTGTCTCAAGAACTGATGCAAATATCGTCTGATGTTGAGAGATCATCTGCTTACAAAAGATCGTTGACATCGACTTCGTAACCTGATTCCTTCAGTTCCTTACACAGTTGTACTGCCAAGGATACGGACAGAAGGACCGTGCAATTGCAACTCTGTCCTCCCGCGTCTGTGCGGTTTCGGATATTAAGACAAAATTAGGTTGTGCGGCGATTTACAGGAACATGGTCATGTATATGGGTATATACACTAAGTTTCCGTCCGCTCTGAGGTTTTTGGAGTGGACCACGTATCCTATATCCATTGCGGAAGAGAACCTGTCCATAAAACGATCAAGGGACGCGTGTCTGTTCGACACACCGGATTTCGCTTCGATCGGGATCATCTTCCTTCCGTCTGCAATTATGAAGTCCACTTCCTGCATGTTCGCAGAATCTTCGGCAGAAAATTTACTGAACACAAGTCTGTGTCCCGTTGATACAAGTTCCTGAGCGATCATGTTCTCGAAGAACATGCCTCTGTTGATCTTCATTCTGTTATTCAGGATGTCTCTATAGATTTCATCACGGTCCCCTACGTTAGAATTGAATGATGCCGTTATAAGCAGCCCCGTGTCCGCCATATATATTTTGAATGTGTGTTCATCGAGATTAAGATTCAGAGCGGGGCTCGGATCGCTGTTACGGTAGCACATGTTCACGATCTTTGATTCATTCAGCCATGTGATGCTGTCGAAGTACTCACGGGTCTTTGAACCCTTTCTCAGCTGAGACGGACTGAATGTCTTCTTGTGTTTGGATAAGAACGAGGGTATCATGAATAAAATACGTTTGGACTTGGATCCGCGATCTATTTTGATCTTTGATGTGTCGTCGGCATACAGTTTCAATATCATGCGTTTAACCGTCTCAACGGCTTCAAAGTTTTTCTTTTCCAGATATGCCTCCACCGATTGCGGCATGCCGCCAACGAGCATATGGATGCTGTACGTGTCCATTATGCGCTTGTGCATACCGGGGCCGAGAGGAACGCGGTCTTCGAATGCTTTTCTAAGCAGCGGTACTGTCACTTCATCCTTCTGAGCCCACAGAAACTCCTCGAAGTCCATAGGATGCATGCTTATGGACATCTCCTCGGAAGGGATCAGTATGTCACAGACATTCTGTTTTATGGACAGAAGCGAGCCTGTTTCGATGTAATCATATCGTCCGTCGGCGACCAGGTGTTTGATCATCTGTCTAGCCAGCGGGAACAGTTGTACTTCATCGAATACGACGGCGCTCTCGCGCTCATACAGTACGGTCTTGTACATCTGCTGTAAGTACAGGAAGAACCGATCGAGGTCCTCGGCATGATGTCTGAACAGATCTTTGATCTCCTTGTCGGCTTTAGAGAAATCTATTATTATGGACGATCTGTACTCGTTCTCAACGAACTGTTTTACCGCTGTGGTCTTCCCGACGCGCCTGGCCCCTTCTATCAGGAGCGCGTACTTTCCTCCGTAGTGTTCTTTCCATTCGGAGATCTTGTCGTAGATCTTTCTTCTGAAGATTATCATTATGCCATCCAGTAAGTTATTTGATACACCTATATTAAATTGCGTATGATCGTGAAATACACCTACATCAAATTATTGAATCCTATTTAATACACCTATAACGAAAATATGGTTGTTGTTTACCTCCTGTTTATTACATCAATTCGGAAACCGGATATGATGAATCGCACATACGGAGTGCATTTTCATGGCTCAGGCACGAGAATGTTTTATATACAACGATATGATGGATGCGCAGTGGTAAAATGAGTGAGAACGAGCCGCTTGAGAGTCCGGAAGAGGATGTGACACGCGTACGCCTTCCGAACATAAAGGAAGGAGAGATGTTCGGCATAGCGGACCAGCTGCTCGGAGCATCGAAGATCAAAGTAATGTGCGAGGACGGCGTATCGAGGATGGGCCGCATACCCGGGAAGATCAAGAAAAGGATGTGGATACGCGAAGGCGACCTTCTCATAATATCCTTGTGGGATTTCCAGCCGGACAAATGCGACGTGAGATTCAGATACACTAAAACACAGGCGGTCAACCTCAGCAAAAGAGGGAAGGTCCCTAAGAGCATTGATGTTTTCTGAGAGTTAATTTGAGATGTCATACGACGAGATGTATTCTTATTTGGAGGCGCGTGTCGATGCGCTCAAGACCAATAAGACCGGAGACGAAAGACAGACGGTCGACGAGGTCTTCGATAAACAGACGCTGATGACCCTGTACGATCTCATGACCTCGGGGGTCATCGATTCCGTGAAATTCCCGATATCCACGGGAAAGGAGGGAAACGTGTTCTATGCGGAAGACGAGGACGGAGATCCGATCGCGCTGAAGATATTCAGAACGTCGACGTCAACGTTCAAACATGTAAGGAAGTACATCGAGGGCGACCCGAGGTTCAAGGGGCTGACCGGTAACAGAAGGAAGATGATATACGCCTGGGCGAACAAGGAATACCGTAACCTTCAAAGATATTACGATGCGGAGATACCCGTCCCGGAACCGATAACGTTCAGTAAGAACTGCCTTGTGATGGAATTCATAGGCGATGAATACGGACCTTCGCCGCAATTGAAGGATGTTGTCCTTGAAGATCCTGACGAAACGTATGACGAGATCATATCGTTCATAATAGACGGTTACCGTGATGCGCATCTTGTGCACGGCGACATGAGCGAATATAATATCCTGATGATGGACGGGCAGCCTATCCTCATAGACTGCGGGCAGGCGATGACCGCAGACCATTTCAATTCAAAAGAACTGCTGATACGGGACATTGAGAACGTGAACCGTTTCTTCAGGGGTCGCGGCGCCGACATAATAAAAACGGAAGTGATCCTTGACGAGGCTCTGAAAGAAGAGGAGGACGAAGAATGAGATCCATCAGAATTCCCGGAGACCGCGTAGGTACGCTGATAGGCAGCAAGGGCGAGACAAAAAGGATGCTTATCAGAACGGCCGGCGTGAAAATAGAGATCGACGGAGAAGGAGAGGTCATCATATACGACGATAATGCGAAAGACCCTCTGATGGTCCTGAAGCTTATGGACGTGATACGCGCGGTCGGCCGCGGATTCTCGCCGGAACGCGCGATGAAGCTTTTTGAGGATGATGAATATTTTGAGGTCATCGATCTCAAGGAGTTCGTGGGCAGCAGAACCAACCAATTGTCGCGCATACGCGGAAGGATAATCGGACAGAACGGTAAAACGAGAACATTGATAGAGGACCTCGCCGGCGTAAGCATGTCCATATACGGAAATACCGTGGCGCTCATCGGAAGCTCCGTGGGGCTTCCGGTAGCTAAGCATGCGATAGAAATGCTGCTCAACGGGAGCGAGCATTCCACCGTCTACCGGTATCTGGAAGGCCAGCGCCCGAGGCTGAGGATAGCCGAGATGGGCTTTGACATCTGAGGTGGATTCTTTGGACTGGATCATTGAAAATCTTCATATCGCCGAGGCCGCTGCGGAAAAGGAGCTGTGCGATCACTGCCTCGGCCGTCTGTTCGGCAAGCTCGGGGAAGGCATGACAAACGACCTGCGCGGGCGTATGATAAGAGATGCCGTCTCATCGGAGAACGTATCATCTGAGAACTGTTCGATCTGCGAAAACGTGTTCGATTCGCTTGACAGGTTCGCGGATGCCGCGGCGGAAAGCATACTGTCGGTGGAGTCGGACAACTTCCTGATAGGCTCGCGCGTCGATCCGGAGATATCCGACAGAGAGAAGGCCTTGTGGGATGAACTCGGAGCAGAGAATGCGGAACCGCTGAAAACGGAATTGAACAGGGAGATCGGGAAGCTGGCGTTTCTCAAGGTGCGCCGTCCGGTTGAGTTCGGGAATCCTCAGGTGGTAGCGTGCGTTGACACCCGGTTCGCCGATGTTTCGCTGAACATAGCGCCGATATTCATTTACGGCAGATATAACAAACTCTCGCGTGAGATCCCGCAGACGATATGGCCTTGCAGAGCCTGCAGAGGAAAGGGTTGTCCGAGATGCGGTAATGCGGGCAAGATGTATGCAACCTCCGTGCAGGAGATAATCGGCGATACTGCGGTCGAGATCAGCGGAGGGAAGGAACATTTCCTTCACGGCATGGGACGGGAGGATATTGACGCTCTCATGCTCGGCACCGGAAGGCCGTTCGTGCTTGAGATAAGCGAACCCCGCATAAGGAACATAGATCTTAAGGAATTGGAGAGAAGAGCGAATCTGTCGGACCTTGCGAAATTCAGCGGTCTTGAGTTCACAACACGAGACGCCGTCCGTAGAACAAAGGACCTGACACCTACGAAGACCTATGCGGTAAAGGTAAGGACAGAGGGTAAAGTTAATAAAGAAAGAGTAAATGAGGTAGCCCGAACATTCAGGAATCTCTGTATTGACCAGAGGACTCCCGCGAGAGTTGAGCACAGACGTGCCGACCTCGTGAGAAAAAGGGAGATCTTCTGGGTAGAGGCAGACTGGATCGATGAACACACATTCGCCCTGACGCTGGAAACGGAATCGGGCACGTATGTGAAAGAATTCGTATCCGGCGACGGCGGCAGGAGCAAACCGAACTTCTCCGAAGTTCTGGGCGTGCGCTGCCATGTGGAGACGCTTGATGTACTGGCGATCAACGACCAATGAGGTATTCAGATGAAAGCATCCAAAGGGACAAGGACAAAGACCCGCAGGCTTATGCGCAAGAAGCCGAGGGCGCGCGGCCTTTCACCGATAACAAGGAGATTCCAGGAATTCGAAAAAGGAGAGAAGGTCAACATAATCATTGACCCCGGCATTCACAAGGGAATGCCGTTCTCGAGATTCCACGGATTGACGGGAACCGTCATCGGACAAAGGGGCGCAGCCTATGAGATAAATGTCTACGACGGTAACAAACTGAAAACTGTGGTGGCCCGTCCGGAGCACCTCAGAAAGAGCAAGTGCTGAGTGATACGATGACTGAGAGGTACGTAAGTCTGGCCGAAGTAAGGGCAATGCTTGTCCCGGAGGGCGATAAGGGAGGATTATGCGCGGCACAGAGGTCGGCACTGGAGCATTCTCAGGGCGTAGCATCAATATCAGCGGACGATGTGAGGGCGCTTACCGCCGAGGTACGCGCATTGAGTTTTATGACCGATTACACGGCATACAAGATCGGGGACATACTGCCGAAGTACCCGGAAGACGTACGTGCGATATTCTCTAAAGAAAGAGTGAACCTTTCTGCGGACGACATCAAACAGATAATAGAAATAGTGGGAAAGTACCTTTGAGTACTGACACGGAGGTCTCACCATGGAAGAGTATGCACACATTTTGGATTACTTGGCGCAAGGGCTGCCTTCAGGCAACTTCACCAAAAGGGAGCCTTTATGCTATGCCGTCGGCGAGGAAGAGTTCAAACTCTTTGAAATAGTTCCCAAAGCAAACGTTATCATAAATCTCGGAGACCGTGTGTATATAGGAAAGGATGCGTCCATGCGTGCGCATGTGGACCATATCAAAAGGCGTGTCGGCTTCGAAGAACTGACGAGCGCCGCGAAAGCGGAATTGGAGTTTGTCGTCCTTGACATAGTTATGAACGAACAGTCAAGATTCATACGTTTTTACAACGACTCGGAAGCCATATCGCTCCGCAAGCACATGCTGGAGGAACTTCCGGGCCTTGGGAAGAAGACATTGATATCCATACTGGATGAGCGCAAAAAAGGAGCGTTCAAAGACTTTGCCGACATGGGTACGAGAGTTCCGCTGCTTAAAAACCCGGAAAAACTGATAGTCCGGCGCATAGTCCTGGAACTGTCCGACATGACGCTGAAGCATTATATCTTCGTTCGATGAACAGAAATGAGACCTCCAGGCTCATTAACGAGCGAAACATAGTTCCCAAGAAAAGCAAAGGGCAGAATTTTCTTACGGACGACCGCGTTGCTTTGCGTCACGTCGGTTTCGCTTCCATAGAGTCCGATGACAAGGTTTTGGAGGTCGGTCCCGGACTCGGGATACTGACGGAAAAGCTGATTGGGATATGTGATCATGTTACGGCGATAGAGATCGACAGAAAATTGGCGGATCATGTGGAGGAAGTATTCGGCAACCGAATAGAACTGATACGGGGAGACGCTTTGAGCGTTGAATGGCCGAGATTCGACCGTTTCGTGAGCAATCTTCCGTACAGCATATCAACGCCGGTGATATTCAAACTGATGGAACACGATTTCAAAAAGGCCGTTGTCATGGTGCAGAAGGAATTCGCGGAACGGATGGTCGCCAAACGGGGAGAGAGGGATTATTCAAGGCTTACGGTGAACATGTATTACCGCGCAGAATGCCGTATACTGGAAACCGTACCGGCGTCGCGATTCAAACCGAGGCCAAAGGTCGATTCGGCGCTGGTGGAGATCGTTCCGAGGCCGGCGCCGTTCACTGTGAACGACGAGACCATTTTTTTCAAGGTGGTCAACGCCGGTTTCCTGCACAGAAGGAAAAAGATAAGATCGGCGCTGAGAACAGAGAATATAATGATCCCGGACAGCAGCATCCCGTTCCTCGATGACCGTATGGAAACGCTTTCTCCGGAAGACATAGGGAAACTTTCCAACATGTTATCCGAAAGCGGAAAGATATAACTGATTAACGCTTATCCGTACGCATGCAGATAGGGATCGTCGGTAAACCGAATGTCGGAAAATCCACATTCTTTGCGGCAGCCACCATGGCTCCCGCGGAGATAGCCAATTATCCGTTCACAACGATCCATGCGAATAAGGGTGTCGCATATGTAAGAACGGCTTGTCCGTGTAAAGAACTGGGTGTTGTGTGTACGCCCAACAATTCCTCGTGCTCCGAAGGTATCCGTTCGGTTCCGGTAGAGTTGCTGGATGTTGCCGGTCTCGTTCCAGATGCATGGCAGGGAAAAGGGCTTGGGAATCAGTTCCTTGACGATCTGAGACAGGCGGATGCGCTGATCAACGTGATAGACGTGAGCGGTTCCACCGATATTGAAGGGAACCCCGGAAATCCGGGCGATCACGATCCGCGTGAAGATATTGAATTCTTAAGAAAGGAGATCGAACTGTGGATATGCGAGATCCTGAAGAACGGGTTCAATAAGATCGCAAGACAGGCGAAAATGCAGAACGAGAAACTGGAGACGGCGATCCATAACCGGCTTATGGGCCTTAATATAACGGAATCGCAGATAAGACAGACGCTGCGCGACGTCTCGCCTCCCGAGGATCCGACAAAATGGGATGATGACATTCTTCTCTCAATATCCGTGAGGCTGCGTGAACTCAGCAAACCGATGATCGTTGCGATGAACAAAGCGGACATATCTCCTGATAAGAATACCGATATTGTGAGAAATATATGCGAAGACGCCGTGACCGTGATGGCGGAGGCCGAACTTGCGCTTAAGAAGGCGAGTACAGCGGGCCTTGTTGAATATGCACCCGGAAACGACACATTCACCGCCTCCGGAGACAGATTGAACGACTCCCAGAAACGTGCGCTGGATCATATAGCACAGAACATGAAGAAACACGGAGGGACCGGCGTACAGAAATGCCTTGAGATGGCCGCTTTCAAAACACTCGATCTCATACCGGTGTATCCTGTGGAGGATGAGAACAGATACACGGACAGCTTCGGCCGCGTCCTTCCCGACACTTTCCTTATGAAAAGAGGATCGACGGCGAAAGAGCTTGCATACCGCGTTCATACGGAACTGGGCGACAGATTCATCAGAGCGGTGAACGCGAGGACCAAACGCACCGTCGGCAGCGATTATGTGCTGCTTGACGGCGACATCATAAAGATAATATCCGGAAAGTAATAACATGGGAAAATGGGACGTCAGGCTGATAAGTGCGTCATACAGACAGGACGGCGATGATGTTGTCATAGAGCTTTTCGGTAAAACACGTGACAAGAGGTCCGTGGTGATACTTGACAGAAAAATAAAACCATACTTTTTCATAGTTGAACCGGGAGATGACGTTCGAAGCGCATTGGCCAAGGACAGTGATGTTATCTCCGTTGAGGACGATCATCTTTTTCACAAATCAAAAGAACGCCGCGTCATAAAGGTCACTATAAAACATCCGTGGACCGTTCCGACCTACCGGAACAGATGGAGAAGGAATTACGATGTGCTTGCGGCAGACATCCCGTTCCATCACCGATACCTTTACGATAACGACATGGGGTCGTGCATATCCGTGGAAGGCAATGAAACGGAGAACATATACGCCACCGACCTGTCCATAGAGATCACGTCATTCGAGAACATAGAGTCGTTCGACCCCGGTTTAAGAATAATGTCGTTCGACATTGAGAACAGCATTGCCAAAGACACAATATACACCATATGTTCGGTCGTAGGAGAAGGGAAGGACATCAGAAGATGCGAACCCATACACGGCAACGAAAAGGACATCATTGAAAAGTTCTCCGAACACATACTCAAAGAAGACCCGGATGTCATAAGCGGATACAATATCGATAACTATGATATCAACAAGATCCTGGAAAGATCCAAGGTCAATAAGATAACGGAACTTAAGTGGGGAAGGGACCGCGGCCATCCAAAATCGGTCAGCGATAAATTCTGGAGGCTGAAAGGCCGGCTTGTCATAGACGCCTGGTGGGCCGTGAGAAGAGAGCTCAGGCCGAAACAGGAGACGCTGAACGCGGTCGCGCTGCAGCTTCTGGGTGAGCAGAAAATAGACGTGGATCCGAAAAAAATGGACAAGGAATGGGAGGACGATCCGAAAAAGGTCATGGAATACTGTGTGAAGGACGCTGAACTTTCACTGAGGATACTGAACACGCTTGGAACCGTTAGGAAAGGTATGGACCTTGCCGCCGTTTCAAAACTTCCGCTGGAGGATGTGCTCTCTTCGGGATCGTCACAGCTGATAGATTCGATACTCATACGCAAAGCGGACCGTCTGAAGGTCGGCGTTCCGCTGACCGGGGATTTCATGAAGACCGATCAGATCGAAGGGGGATATGTTCATTCAATGGCCCCCGGATTGTATCACTGGGTATGTGTACTTGATTTCAAATCGATGTACCCGTCGCTGATAATATCGAAGAACATATGTTTCACCACCATATCCGATGAAGGCGATATAGAGAGTCCGAACGGCGTAAGATATCTCTCCAAAGAAAAAAAGGAAGGGATACTTCCGGGCATACTCGGTAATCTTTTGAAAGAAAGAGATAACATAAAAAACAAGATGAAGGCCGCGTCCGAAGACGAATACCATTATCTTGACGGCCTCCAGAATGCTGTGAAAGTTCTGATGAATTCATTTTACGGTGTGTTCGCATCCTCTTTCTACAGGTTCACAGACAAAAACATCGGCGGTTCCATAACCGCGTTTGCAAGAGCCACCGTTAAAGGAATGATAAGCGACCTCGAAAAAGAGGAGATACAGGTCATCTATTCGGACACCGATTCCATATTCATACGTTCTCCGCATAATAACATGAACGACACGCTGGAATTCGGAAGATCGATGGCCAAACGCTATTCCGCGGAGGGAAGACAGCTTGAGTTCGAAAAGATCATGGAACCGCTTTTCTCCCACGGAAAGAAGAAAAGATACGTCGGCAGAGTGGCGTGGCCGAAGGAAGAGTTGCTGATACGCGGATATGAGGTGCGCCGTTCCGATTCCTTTGAACTTCAGAGCAGACTGCTCACCGAACTGTTCGAAAAAGTATTGGATGAGAAGAACGAGGAAGCCGTTGCGCTTGTCAAGAGGACGGTGCAGGACACCGCCACAGGTAAGGTGAGTGCAACAGACCTCGTGATATCAAGGACGTGTAAAGGATTTGACAGTTACGAACACCCGGACAGGATGGCGAACGTCCAGGCTGCAAAGAAAATGATCGGTATGGGGTACGAGTTCATACCCGGAATGAAAGTTTCGTGGATAGTCACCGATTCTTCAAAGACGCCGCAGACCGTTGAACCGTATGTCAGCGGCACCGAGTTTAAAGGCAAGCCGGACAACAAATATTACGCGGGAAGGCTGGCGAACATGGCATCGAGGGTTACAGAGGTATTCGGCTGGAATGAGAGGGATCTGATGCTCGGAAGCCAGCAGTCGACTCTCTTTGACAGTACGTTCCATACCGCTCCGATGCCCTCGACGGATAAAGGCGCATCAGATAAGAAACCGATGAAGGAGTCCGCTAAGAAGATGTCCCTCTCCGACTTCTTCTGACAGTTCAAACGATTTCCGTCTCCGTTCGGGATGTTTTCCGGTTTGACAGTAGCTATTTTATACTTTAAGCTATACGGAAAAAAGTGCGCGGAAATGTATTAAAACCACGAGACCGTCGAAAAACCGAAAAATACGCGCCGGTGATGTTCAGCGTTGCCGAAAAAAGAGCGCCGATAATGGCTGACGGAACCATTCCCGGAACGGATCATTCATATGATTTTCACTGTGCCGTTCGCAATATTACAAAAGGAATGTTTTTCTGTTTTCGTTGTTTGACTATTGTTTTCGGAGTCATTAAATATATTTGTTTCGTTTATCGGAAACAATACTACGAAATCTGATAAATAAGGGGAGTTAAATGATGGACGATCTGGACGAACACATTATCGAGGTGCTCAAAAAGGATTCCCGTTGCCCGTTCGTTGAGATCGCGGAACAGCTTCATGTATCGGAAGGCACCATAAGAAGCCGTGTACGAAGAATGACGGATGACGGAACGATAAAGGGATTCACTATAAAGACGAGTTCCAGAAATGTGAAGGCGATGGTGGAGATACGCATAGACGTGAATACCGATACCGATGACATCGCAAACACGCTGGCAAACCATGCGGGCGTCACTGAAGTATATGAAGTGACAGGCGACCAGGACATAATCGCCATTGTTGACGTTGAGTCATCGCAGCAGCTTAACGACATCATTGAGAAAGTACGCCGCTACGACAATATCCTCAGCACCCGGACCAGGCTCATACTGAAGGAACACTTCGGGGTTGATTGAGTGTTCCGAGGCACAATAACCGCCATCATAACTCCCTTCAAAAAGGACGGTTCCATAGACGAGGATGCATTGAGGAGGCTTGTCACGTTCCAGGAAGAGAGCGGAGTGGATGCGATCGCTCCCTGCGGTTCCACCGGCGAATCGGCGACGCTTACTTTCAAAGAACATGTGCGCGTTGTGAAGATCGCAGTGGACCAGGTGAAGAAAATAAAGGTGATAGCGGGCACCGGCAGCAATTCAACGGCTGAAGCGATATTGCTGAGCAGGCACGCCGAGAACGCCGGCGCGGATGGTATCCTTTCAATATCCCCGTATTACAACAAACCGACTCAGGAAGGGATATTCCGGCACTATAAGGCCATATCCGAATCGATCAGCATTCCTTTGATGCTTTACAACGTACCGGGAAGGACTGCGAGCAACATGTCCTCCGATACAACGATCAGACTTGCGGAACTGCCGGGAATAACCGGAATGAAAGAGGCAAGCGGCGATGTTGAACAGATACAGAGAATAGTGAACGGCAGGCCGAGGGGATTTTCCGTACTTTCCGGCGATGATTCGCTTGCGTACCGGATGATGACGATGGGATGCGAGGGCACCGTATCGGTAGCGTCGAACTGCGTTCCTTCGCTTGTGTCCGATATGATATCCATGTACTCGGCAGGAAAGACCGATGAGTCGCTGAAGATGCATAACAAACTTATTCCTCTGTTCGATGCACTGTTCTGCGAAACCAATCCGATTCCCGTGAAATACATAATGTCCAAGATGGGATACGGATCGGGCACGCTGAGACTTCCGCTGACGGAGATAACGGAAAAGTTCCGCGCGGCCCTCGACCTTGTAATGAAAGATATGGGATTGTGATCATATGGTTCGTATCGAAAACATTCACGGAAGGTCGAAAGGCAAGACGGATATACGGGAAAAGGAATGACACGGTCCGGATGAACGAGGTGCTTGGAATATGATAACGGTTCTTAAGTTAGGAGGTACGAGCGTCGGTTCAGCCGAAGCGATACTGAGGTCGGCGAAGATAATAGCCAGCGGAGAAGGCGGCAGGGTCGCCGTTGTTTCCGCCATGTCCGGCGTTACCAATCATCTGATACAGTTCATTGAGACCGAGGGCGCACAGGCGGATGAGGCGATCGGCGTCCTTGTGAACAAACATATGGAAGCCGCGGAAGAGTTGCTTAGCGGAAAGCTCCTTAAAAATTTCACAACTGAATTCAACGACAGGATCAAAGCGCTCAGGAACGTCCTTAACACTAAGGATTTGAAGGAGGATCCGTATTTCCAGGATAACATATCATCACAGGGCGAGCGTCTGTCATCGCTTCTGCTTTCGTATACGCTGAGATCCATGGGCCACGAATCCGTTGCTCTCACGTCAGAAGAGGCGGGGATCCACGCAACCGGCAATCCGATGTTCGGAACGGCGGATCTTTCGAAGACGTCGGCGGCGCTGATGATGAGCGTTAAACCTTTGGTCCTTAAAGGCGTGATACCGATCATAACCGGATTCTACGGCCGTAATGAAGAAGGAAAACCATTGACATTCGGACGCGGAGGTTCCGATTATTCCGGCGCCGTTGTTGCAAACGGATTGAACGCCGATTGCCTGGAGATTTGGACGGACGTTGACGGTTTCATGTCGGCCGACCCGCGCATCGTTCCGGAAGCGATAGTCATAGATGAGATGAACTTCGGAGAGGCCGCCGAACTTGCGTATCTCGGCGCTAAAGTACTGCATCCGAGAACCATAGAACCGGTAAGGATGAAGAACATCCCCCTTAAAGTGAAGAATTCCTTCAGGCCCGAATGCAAAGGGACGCTTATACATCACCTCAGGGCTCCGAAGAACGATATGCTCAGAAGCGTTGCCATGAAAGCGGATCTGTCGATAATAACGGTCGGTTCATCGGAGATAGCATACAGACCGAGGATGGTCGCGCGGATAATAGAGAAGATAGCGGACGCCGGTGTGGTCGTGTATGCGATATCAACGTCACTGTCAACCGTGGCGCTTCTTATAAACAGTCCCGATGTGAAGGAGACGTTGACACATCTTAACCTTCTGGATCAGGCCGACATCGAACGTATAGACGTGAAAAGCAACATGGCGCTGATATGTGCGGTCGGTGACGATCTTCTGAGAAGATGCGGAGTATCGGCCGAGATATTCAGCGCGGTCCGCGAGGCCGATGCGAACGTTGAACTTATTTCGGAGGGTGCGTCCGATGTTTCGCTTAACTTTGTCGTACCGACGGATAAGGCGGTCGGCGTCGTGAAGGTCTTGCATAACAAATTCGTGGGTGGATAACATGAGGGATTTTGATAATAATGACGGCCACATGATCTTCGGCGGCATGCGCGCCGAGACAATAGCGGACAGGTTCGGCACTCCGGTCTACGTTACGGATGAGAACCTTGTAAGAGAGAACTACCGGAAGATATACAATGCGTTCTCCAGGCATATGGATACGGTGATACACTATGCATGCAAGGCGAACACATCACTTGCGATACTGAGGATCCTTGAACAGGAGGGAAGCTGCATAGACGCCGTCTCCATAGGTGAGGTGCTTACATGCATGAAAGCAGGTTTCCAGCCGGCGCGCATACTTTACACGGGCACGAGCGTCAGCAGCTCCGAACTGAAGATGGTGTCGGACCTCAACGTTCCGATAAACATTGACTCCGTATCGGAATTGGAGAGACTGGCAAAGATGAGAACCGACATACCGATATCCGTCAGGATAACGCCGGGCATCGGCTCCGGACATTGCGATAAGGTGATCACAGGATCCGAAGGTTCCAAGTTCGGCATCCCCATGGATGCGGCGGTAAGAACATACGGAAGAGCATTGGAACTCGGTTTCAAACCGGTCGGGATACACGCGCATATAGGTTCCGGAGGATACACAGCGGAACCGTTCATCGAAACCGTGAGCATATTGGCAGACCTGACAAATCAGATAAAGGATGAACACGGCCTTGACCTTAAGACAATAAACATGGGAGGAGGTTTCAAGGTACCGTACAAACCGAACGAACCGGAGATGGACATCGGGGAGATCGCGGATGCGGTGACCGATATAATACTGAACGAAACGTCAGTGAAGACGATAGCCCTTGAACCCGGCAGATATATTGTGTGCGACACCACGTTACTGCTTACACGCTGCAACGATGTGAAGAGAAGCGGAACGAAGAACTACATCGGCGTCGACGCGGGATTCAATACGCTGATAAGGCCGGCGTTCTATGATTCGTACCATCACGTTGCAATATCCAACAAGTTCAATAAAGCGTGTGAAGGCAAATACGATATTGTCGGTCCGATATGCGAAACGGGAGATTTTTTGGCAAGGGATCGCGTTCTTCCCGTTCCGGAGGAAGGAGATGTCATAGCAGTTTACAACGCCGGTGCCTATGCTTTCTCGATGAGCAGCACATACAACTCAAGACCTCTCTGTAAGGAAGTGCTTGTGAAAGACGGCAATGCGGAACTGATACGGGAATCTGAGAACATCGAAGACCTGTGGAGACATCAGATCATACCCAAGAGGCTCCTGTGATGAGATTCTGGAAATACCACGGCATCGGGAATGATTTCGTTGTCATTGACAACAGGTCCGGAAAGGCGGACGTCAGTGAAGGATTCGTGAAACGTATATGCGACCGGAACTTCGGCGTCGGCGCCGACGGCATCCTGTACATAACGGAAGCTGACAACGCGGACATAGGCATGAAAGTGATGAACGCGGACGGCAGCGAAGCGGAGATGTGCGGCAACGGGATAAGATGCGTCGCCAAACATGCATATGATCTCGGCATCGTGAAAAAAGAGAGATTCGATGTACGTACGCTTGCAGGCATACTCAGCGTGAGGATGATCCCCGACGGACTCATTGAGGTGGACATGGGCGCACCGGTGCTGAACTGTAGTGATATACCGATGAATGCGGACGGCAGGTTCATTGATTCCGAAGTGATCGCTGACAGCATAAAGATAAAATGCACCGCCGTGTCCATGGGGAATCCGCATCTTGTTACGTTCGATGACTTAACGGAAGATATGAAAAAACGTCTCGGTCCGATATTGGAATCGCATCCGCTCTTTCCCAAGAGGACGAACGTCGAGTTCGCTGACGTTACCGACGGAAAAATAAATGTCAAAGTATACGAACGCGGAGCCGCATGGACATTGGCATGCGGAACGGGCGCATGCGCGACGGCGGTCGCCGCTGCACTGAAAAAACTGATCCCGTACGGCGTACCGGTGGACGTTGAACTTCCGGGCGGACTGCTGAAGATAACGGTCGCCGAAGATCTCAGCAGTGTGACAATGGCCGGCCCCGCGGAATTGGTATATGAAGGGAATATCATTTCGAAGTGAGAACCATGAACTACGAATTTTCAGAGAGATTGAAAAAACTGCCTCCTTATCTTTTCGCAAGGCTTGAGGAACTTACGCAGAAAAGAAGGGCCCAGGGAATAGACATAATAGATTTCGGCATCGGAGATCCCGATCTGCCGACACCTGAACCGATAATAAAGGCGCTGCAGGATGCGGTCGCCGATCCGGCCAATCACAACTATTCGTCAAGCGCCGGTGAAAGATATCTTCGAAAGGCCATAGCCGACTGGTACAAGATAAGATTTGAAGTTGACGTGGATCCTGATACTGAGGTGTGTGTAACAATAGGATCGAAAGAGGCGATATTCAATATAGCTCAATCCTTCGTGAATCCCGGCGAGAAGATAATCGCCCCGAGTCCCGGATATCCCGTCTACTCGGCAGCGTCATCGATATTCAATGAAGCGATACCCGTGAAGGTTCCGCTGAAGGCGGAGAACGGCTGGCTCTTGGACACGGACGACTGCCCGGATGATGCGAAGATGCTCTACGCCAACTACCCGAACAATCCGACCGGCGCCGTATGCGATCTCGAGTATCTGAAAAAGACCGCGGACTGGTGCAGGGACCGCAACACTGTATTCTGTTATGACAACGCATACTCGGATATGTGCTTCGACGGCTATCTGGCACCATCGGCGCTGGAGGCGACGGACGACTGCATAGAGTTCGGTTCCCTCTCGAAGACGTTCAATATGACCGGTTACAGGATAGGTTACGCGGTCGGTCATCCCGACCTTATAGCGGGATTGAAGAAATGCAAAGGGCAGATAGACTCGGGTGCACCGAAATTCATACAGAAGGCTGCGGCAACGGCGCTTTCGCTGTACACGGATAAGAAACACCCGGACGCCATTTCCGGGAACATGAAGGAATATTCGGAAAGAAGGTCGCTGCTTGTTGACGGACTCAGGAAACTCGGTTTCGACGTGGACATGCCGAAGGCAACGTTCTACGTCTGGTTCCATTCCGGTATGACGTCCATGGAATTCACCGAAAAGGTTTTGGACACCGGGATCGTGGTAACTCCCGGTAACGGATTCGGCGAATCTGCGGACGGCTATGTGAGAATGACCGTAACGCAGCCGAAGGCGCGCATAAATGAAGCATTGGAGCGAATGAGGAAGATACTCTGAAACGGATGGGATCGCATGGAACTCAGAAAAACACCGTTCTTCGCAAAGCATTCGGACCTCGGAGCGAAGATGGTGCCGTTCGAGGGATGGATGATGCCTTTACAATACACCGGCATAGCGGATGAGCACAACGCCGTCAGGACCTCGGCCGGTCTCTTTGACGTGTCGCATATGGGCAACCTGATAATACAGGGCGCGGAAGCAAACGGATTTCTGAAGAAGATGCTTACGAACAACATAGACCTCGCCGTTCCCGGTAAAGGAATATATTCACACATCTTACGAGAGGACGGAACGATAATCGATGACACCATAGTCTACAATCTGGGTGACGATTGTTTTCTGATGGTCCCGAATGCGTCCACTAAGGATACGGTCCTTTCGTGGCTTAACCGAAACATCGATGACCGCGTTGAGATGATCGACATCTCATCAAGAGCCGCATGCCTTGCGATACAGGGCCCGAAAGCGGCCGGGATAGCGCAGCGCATCACGAAGGACAACATAATGGACATAAAACGATTCAACATCGCCTGCGCATCCGTTGACGGCATGGGATCCGGTTTCCTTTCCGATGTTATGTCCCGGAGATGGAAGGATGCTGCATGCGTTTTCGCACGTACCGGATATACGGGAGAGGACGGATTCGAGATACTCACCGGAGAGAAGAACGCCGGGATCCTGTGGGATTCCCTGTTCGAAGCGGGCGCCGGCGATCTGAAGCCTGCCGGCCTGGGATGCAGAGACACCCTGAGGCTTGAAAAAGGAATGCTGCTGTCAGGTACGGACTTCGACGGCCGGCAGACCTCAATACAGACCGGGCCGCCGTGGGTCGTGAAAACGGATCACGAGTTCATCGGAAAAAAGGCGATCGAAGCGCAGAAGGAAAAGGGAGGATATGATGTTCTCGTCGGTTTGACAACGGACGGCAAGAACATACCCAGACACGGATACGGTATACTCAGCAACGGCGAAAGGATAGGGACGGTCACATCAGGTACTATGTCTCCGATCCTGAAGATCGGGATAGCAACGGGTTATGTTCCCTTATCTCTCTCGCTGCCGGGCACCGAACTGGAGATAGACATACGCGGGCGCTCTGCAAAAGCGACGGTGACGAAACTTCCTTTCCTTTGATCTACGCTGTCGAATGGGACGTTGCGGTTCCGCAGCGAACTGACGGAAACTATTTTAACTAATTCAATAATCGCCAACCCTTCGCTCATGTAGTGTAGCGGCCAATCATTCCGCCCTTTCGAGGCGGATACCCGGGTTCGAATCCCGGCATGAGCACCATATCCCACAATCAAATCGTTCAGTTCGCATTTTGCTTGAAAAGTTCTATAACCTTCCAGTCTTTACGGCAGAGGCAAGAGGTATGAAATGATAGAGAGAGAACGGATCCTGAGAAATCTCGGAAGATATGATCCCGAAAAAATAAAGATCGGCGTAATAGCGTCGCATTCCGCACTGGATACCTGCGACGGCGCCGTATCGGAAGGTTTCAGGACGGTTGCGGTCACGGAGAAAGGAAGGGAACGGACGTTCGCCAATTACTTCAGGGCGCAGCGCGATGCCGAAGGGAACATCATGAAGGGGATCATTGATGAACCGATGTCGGTGGATAAGTTCAATCATATCCTAAGGCCGGAGAACCAGGAGCGTCTGATCAAGGACAATGTTCTCTTCGTCCCGAACAGGTCGTTCGTTTCGTACTGCGGAATAGACGCCGTTGAGAATGATTTCGAAGTTCCGATCGTCGGTAGCAGAAATCTGCTGAGATCGGAAGAAAGAGGCGATGAGAGGGATTATTACTGGCTGCTTGAGAAGGCCGGCCTCCCGTATCCGAAGAAGGTTGAAAAACCGGAGGACATCAGCGGATTGACGATAATAAAGGTGCATCATAAAGTGAAAAAGCTTGAAAGAGGATTCTTTACCGCGCAGTCGTACGATCAATTCATCGAAAAGTCTGAGAATCTGATAAAGCAAGGGGTCATAGAATCCGATTTCGTCAAACATGCAAGAATGGAGCAGTATATCATCGGTCCGGTTTTCAATCTCGATTTCTTCTATTCTCCGCTGGAAGAGAAAGGAGAAAAGATTGAACTTCTGGGAGTGGATTGGCGGTTCGAGAGCTCATTGGACGGATATGCCAGGCTTCCGGCTAAACAGCAGGTCGAGCTTGAAATGGACGGCATACTTCCTGAATACACGGTATGCGGTCACAATTCCGCTACGCTGAGGGAATCGCTTCTGGAGAATACGTTCGAGCTTGCCGAGAAGTATGTCAAAGCTGCCGAGAAATATTATTCTCCGGGGATAATAGGTCCGTTCTGTCTGCAGACGTGCGTTGACAAGGATTTAAATTTTTACATATACGATGTTGCGCCGCGAATAGGCGGCGGAACGAATGTGCATATGGCGGTAGGTCACCCGTACGGCAATGCGCTTTGGAGGACCGAGATGAGCACAGGCAGAAGATTGGCAATGGAAATAAGAAAAGCGATAGAGCAGGAACGCACGGACGAGATCATCACATGAGAGGGTAATCTTTATTTATGTTCTGACGATGCATGTATGATAACACGAGGATTTCGAATGTCGCCGATGAAAAAGGTTTGTTTGCTCGCAATGGTGATGTTGCTGTTCTTCATTCCCGCTGCGTCCGGGAGTGCCGCCGGCAGCGTCTATATGAATGACAACAGTATCCGCGTTACGAGCGGGTTCGATGACAGAAGTTCAGGTACTCTGAGCATCATGTTGGAGAACAAGAGCGCAACCGACATCATTGTCAACGTTTCCGTTGAAGGCAATTATCCTCATCCGGACCGCGTTTATGCTCTGAGAGAGAACATAACGGTCCCTTACGACAGACTTCTTGACGTAGCGATGTCATTCCATATCGGAACTCCGGGAACGTATTGGGTAAAGGTTATTGTGACTGATGCGTCCTCCGGAGAGATTTTGAGCGAGCGCAACAATATTCAGATCGATGTCGGTCAGTCCATCTGGAGCAACACGTGGACCTATATTGCCATAATCATCGTGATAATCATTATCGCCATAGGTGCGTACATCAAGATCCGCGGCAATCCGAAGGTCGAGGAATCGGGAGCGTTCACCGCCATGGAAGAGGAGCGCAAAGCCGGTAAGAAGGGGTCGGGCACAAAAAGGGAAGAATACAAAGGACGTCCGAGAAAGTGAGTTCCGGCGAAACAGTTTAACATCAATTCATTATTGCCGTGGCAATGAGATTCATAGATCTCGGAACGGTGACGCCTGAATACAGCGTATGTGCGGACCGCGTCATCCTCGGATCGCATTCACAGGGTAACGATACTTTGCTCATCTATTCACGCGACAGACCGTGTATATCCGTCGGCCGTTTTCAGAAGATCGGTGAAACCGTGAATCTTGAATATACGGAAAAGAATGATATACCCGTTGTAAGGAGGGTCAGCGGAGGGAGCAGCATATACTCCGACGGGAACCAGATGACATATTCCCTGATAATCTCGAAGGACAGGTTACCGGCAACCCGTGAAGGCTCCTTCGCAGCGGTCTGCGGCGCAGTTGTCGCCGCCTTGAGGGCCCTGGGCATCACGGCGGAACACAAACCTGTGAACGACATACTTGTCAGCGGCAGGAAGATATCCGGCGGCGCACAGGCAAGAAGCGGTTCCGCGATCCTGCAGCACGGCAGCATCATATTGGACATCGATGAAAATGTTGTTGCCTCATCTCTTGTGAACAATAAGAAAAGATCGTATGACGGCCTCACATCGATAAAAGAGTGTTTAGGATACATACCATCCAGAAAAGTTATTGCAGACGCATTGATCTCCGGATTCTCGGAAACGTTCGAAAGACCGGATGAGGGAGAACTGAGCGAGAAAGAGATCAGCGATATCGAAAGATCAGTTCTTCTTCTTGTTTAGATCGTTCAGATCCATCAGCGCAACCTCTCTGCGGTCCATGAAGAATCCGAATTTCTTGTGAAGCATTATAGATTTGAGATTGTCCGGCTGTATGGCGCTGTGCGCAACCGTTGCACCTGATCTGCGGCCTTCCTCCACTGCCGTTCTAAGCAGTTTGAATCCTATCCCGTTCCGTCTGAAATAGGGATGCACTCCCATGTTCTCCACCCACAGCATGTTCTCGGTGTTGTAAACATGGTGCAGCATCTGAGCGAATATGAATCCCATTATCTCGTCATCCTCTGCGGCAATGAAACTGAGACCTCCTTCCAGATATGCTTTGAACGATTTCGGACTGCTCGCGCCTAGATTGTCCTTCCACTCCTGCGGGAGATCCTCCCATTTGTTCTTGATCTCCTTATCGAAATATTCCCTTATACAGAGCAATTCCAATTCCCTGACCTTTACCAGGTCTTTCAGTTTCATTTGACGGATCTCCATCACATCTCCTCCGGTGCGCCTATTCCCAGACATTCGAGCACATTATTAAGCACTGTCCTTGTGCATTCGACCAATGACAATCTTGCGTCTTTCGCATCACCGGAGTTGAGCACCGGAACGGCCGCATAGAATTGATTGAATGCGGACGCCACCTCATGGCCGTACGCCGGAATAAGATGTACCTTCCTCTCTTCTCCTGCGGATGCGATGACGCTTGCGAACTTTGAAAGCACCTTTACCAGTTTCACTTCATATTCGTCGGTCAGTTTCGATGCGTCCGCCGTTCTTGTGAAATTTCCTGCTTTTCGCAGTATGCTGCACGCCCTCGCGTGCGAGTACTGCAGGAACGGTCCGCTGTTGCCGTCGAAGTTCAGCGCTTCGGACCATTTGAACACCAATTGTTTTTCCGGCTGTATGCGAACGATGTTGTATCTTATCGCACCGATCCCGATGGTCTTTGTGATCTCCCTCATCTTTTCCTCGGAAAGATCGTTTCTTCTTGCTTTGACCTCACTGTACGCGTATTCAACGGATTCATCGATCAGGTCGTCCAGATAAACAACAACGCCCTTCCGGGTGGACATCTTCCCTTCCGGTAATGAAACGAACGAATAGAACATGGGCTCCGGCATTTTGTTCGATGACAGTATCTCCAAAGCGCACATAAGCTGCTTACTGCCGAGCTTCTGATCCTCGCCCAGGACGTTTATCACTCTGTCGTATCTTGACAGTTTGTCTTCGTGGTATGCGACATCGCGCGTTGTGTATAGTGTTGTACCGTCATTCCTCGTGAACGTGAATCTCTTATTCATGCCGTGCACGCCGAAATCCTCAAGGTCAAGATACCAGGCGCCGTCGTCCTCGCCCGCATACTTTGACGTTTTCAGTTTTTCCACTACGTTCCTGGCATCTCCGTTCTCGATGTATTTCGATTCCCATGTGTAAACGTCCAGTTCAACACCCATGGCCGACAGCGTTTCCTTCAGGCCTGCGAGCATCATCTCCGTTGTTCTTCTGACGTTTGATATCACTTCCGGATCGCCGTTCTCGAATCTTCTCAGCATCGAAGATATCTCTTCGCTTACCTTCGGGTCCGACTCGGTCATATCATTGGCAAGTCTGTAAAACGCCACAAGATTGTGATCTGTCTTGTTACGATCCGCCTTCGCGACATCACCGGATATGTTGCTCACGCCCCAGGTAAGCGTCACCACCTGCTTCCCGACGTCGTTCACGTAGTATTCCGTTGTAACGTCATACCCGCACCTGGAAAGGCACTTTGCCAGCGTATCGCCGATGATCGGGTTCCTTGCCCGTCCGACATGTATGGGGCCGGTGGGATTGGTCGATGTGTGTTCAACGTTCACCGTTTTGCCCTTTGGCGGCAAATATCCGTATCTGTCCTTTTTTTCAAGTATCTCGGAAACGGTACCATTGATCAGTGCCGTTCTGTCCATCATGAAATTCAGGTAGCCGCTGACCGCATGCACCGATGCTATTGTCCCTCTCGGTTCTATGTAACGTGCAAGATCGGCGGCGATGTCGGTCGGCGATCGTTTCATGGATCTCGCGAGGATGAAACAAGGTACCGCAAGATCGGCCGCATCCGTTGACGGCGTCTCGATCTCGAAAGCGGTGTCCGAACCTATCTTTGAGAGCGCATCGGCAACCGCTTTTGCAACGTCGTCCCTGAATGCGTCCATTACGCTCATCGTCACACCCTGTATCTCAGTATCGCGGCGATGCCGCCGAACGCTTTCATGAGCATCTCGCCTTCTTCCGAATCGGCGCTTATTATCTCTACCGTTGTTCCGAATTGATCTGCCAGTTCGAAGAAGTCATCCACCAGGTCAATATCATTCTCGACGTCGGCATGCGCGCCGCATTCCCTGCATTCCTCTCTGTCCTCGGATGAAGGTGATGTGTACGAATAAACATGGCCGCGCGGACATTTGACGCTTATCCGCCGTTTGTTGAGATTCTCCGACAGAAGAACGACATCGGCCGCACCGGCCTGTGTTGCGTTGCGCACCACTTCCTCTCCGTATGCCGAAAGGCCTCCGTCCGTGTGTCTTATCTCGGTAAGCAGTTTCTGTATCAGTTCCTTCTCATGCATCAATTCAATGTCAACGATCGCCGATCTGGCATTTTCAACGAGTTCGCGCAGTCCGTATTCATCCGTGTAACCGGTATCGAACGTGTCCACCACTTTTTTCTGGAGTTCATGATGCAGATATCCTTCTTTGATGAAGAAATCCTTTGTTGAGCCCGGGCCTCCTATCAGGAGGCCTATCATCTCCTCTCTTTCTAAAAATATCTCGGTTGCGTTATCAGCTATTTTCTTGAAGAATTCGTGCGCCGCTATCTCGATCAGCCTTTCAAAACGCTGCGCAGACTGGCCGCCCTGTCGGTGCTTTCTGGGAACCATCGAGTCAAAGTTCTTTATAGCCACAACCTTGCTTCCCGTAAGTATTCCGAGAGTTGCTTCGCTCCTGTCCATTGTTATCAGGCCGTATGTCTTCTTGTCCTGAAGCATTCCCAGCAGAGGTTCGGTGTAGAATTGTGAATCGCATCTGTAAAAGAACGTTGTAACCGCTTCGGGAGGATCGAGGACGTGCTGCACCATCCTCGTCTGGTCGCCCGCTCTCGGCACTTCGCCGCAGAATATCACAATACCGTTCGTAGGCGGGAATTTATATGTTCTGAGACGGGACATTATCGAATCGATCGCACTCTGAACATTCTTCATCGTTGATTTCGATTTAATGTTGGACGATTGCGAATACTCATTGCGAAGATACGCCATGACATCCGATATCTGCTTGCTCGGAGGGATATACACGGATATCAGTTCCGTGCCTCTGCCTTTCAGGTCGATTATCTCCTGCATAGCTTTTTTAAAATCGTACCTTGCCTTTTCCGTCGAGCTTCTCACGTCCATGTAAAATCAACCTGTTGGTTTTTTAAGAGTGAGAGAACCTTTGGTATAAAAGTATTGGTGATATATTGGAAAAAGTCGTGGTCTCTATAGGCGGTTCCGTTCTGGTGCCGAACAATGATGATTCAGTTTACATAAAACAGCTTGCGCACACCTTAAAGGAAATTTCCGCGGAAGTTCAGACGGTGATAGTCTGCGGCGGAGGAAAGATCGCCAGATATTATACGGGCACCGGAAGAGAATTGGGAGGAACGACGTATCAGCTGGACATGATGGGCATCGGTGCAACAAGGCTCAACGCGGAACTGCTCAGAATCGCATTGGGGGATTCTGCGCATCATACGGTTCCGTGCACCGTTGACGAAACCGTGAAAGCGTCTCTGACCGGGAAGATCGTTGTCATGGGCGGCACCGAACCCGGCCACACGACCGACGCCGTTGCCACGATGGTGGCAGGCAATATAGGATGTAAAAGAGTTGTTAATGCGACATCCGTTGACGCCGTATATTCGAACGACCCGAAAAAGGACCCTGACGCGAAAAGATTCTCGGAACTTACAATAAAGGAGCTGAGCGGCATCGTATATTCGGAACATGACGCCGGGCGCTCGTCGGTGTTCGATCCGCTGGGCGTGAAGCTTGCGATGCGCGACCGCATCGATCTTCTGATAATAGACGGCCGTGATATGGATGAAATGAAGAATGCGATCCTCGGAAAGAAAATAAACGGAACGGCGATCAATTCTCAATGACGTCCGTATCGTTAGAGCTTATTGCTTCGATACCGCATAGCTCGATAGCATTCACCACGCGTTTCACCATATCCGCTTTCATGGATTTTTTGTGTATGTACGCCAGTCCGGTGCCGCTTTTCTCTGCGGAATCCGTGATCATCCTCACGAGTTCGTTCTCATCGAGATCTTTGAACGCGTATTCAGGGATCATATGTCCGAAGTTCATTTTACGGTTAAGCGCGATCTCGGTGAATCTGGGTGCGTAGTGCCCCCCTCCTATGCCTATCACCGTGATATAGTCTTTTTCCTCATGATCCAGTAATGCGTTTGCAATGATCGCCGCCGCACTCTTGTCGTTCCATTGCGGCCGATCGCTCCCTATCTCGATGAACGTCGCCGGAATGTCGACACAGGGGCCGTGGTGCGTCACTTCGAACGACACCTTGAATATCCCGGTATCCGCCGATGACAGCGATCTCAGAAGAGAGGTCATCGTTGCCGGCGATGCTTTAACGAGCGTGCGCGGTCTTCCTCCGAACTCGGCATCGTTGAAATTGCCTATAGGGTGCACCGTAAGCGTCGGTATGCCGCTGACGGCTTTGTGCCTTGAAAGAAAGATCATCTCATTCGCTTTCATTCCCGCGTCTTTGGCGATATTGTCAACGTTTTCGGCGTATATGTGTGTCTTCGGTATTGACGCGATCGCCATATTTTCGTAATAAAGGAATTTGCCGTCACTCTCCCATTTCCGGAATGATGTCAGCGAATCGCGTATGTTCACCGATGCGGTATCCTCTTCGCTG
Source organism: Candidatus Methanomicula labiotermitis (assembly GCA_009780575.1). Taxonomy (GTDB): domain Archaea; phylum Thermoplasmatota; class Thermoplasmata; order Methanomassiliicoccales; family Methanomethylophilaceae; genus Methanomicula; species Methanomicula labiotermitis. The sequence goes on along the minus strand of WQZU01000010.1, from coordinate 4,368 downwards.
CAGAGAAGCAGTTTGTACACCGTTGAATGAATGACCGTACTTTATATAGTGGTTTCGTTGATTGTTGAATGATGACCAAACTTACGATCGCCGAGAGGATCGTGCTGCACCTGAGCAGATACGGAACGCAGTGTGATGACGGTTACAACATACCGTGGGACCTCACACAGGACGGCATCGCCGCCTCATTGAGGATCACGAGGGCGCATTCTTCGATAGAGCTCAAGAAGCTCAGGGAAAATGGTAAAGTTGATGAGAGGCAGGGCCACATCAAAGGAGGCAAAGTAAGAAGGAAATCATACACTCTCACACCGGCCGGCCTGGAAGAGGCGAAACATTTGAAAGAGGTTGCCAAGGACGAGGGAATAGATATAATGCCAATGATCGACATGAAAAGATGTGATCCCGACACCATATGGAAATCGGTCGATGAAGAGGACCGTGATGCTTTGGGATTGGCTTGTGTGCTCAGGTGCCCCGTTCCGCGCGCAGACATTCCGGAGACTGCGAAACAGGTGATACCTACGGATGTCAACGGTATGATCATCCTGAGCGATCAGGTGAAGAAGAACATACTTTCCGTGGCGGATGATGAACGATTACGCAGCTGGAACAGCGCCGCCGCCGATTATTGGCTTGACAGGGATGATGTTCAGGAGCGCCTTTATCATCTGGTATCCGCAGGAAGGATCAGGGATGCATGCAGACTTGTCGTAAATGAAAAGGAGAAACTTCTGTATAACATAAACGATGACCTTTTTGATATACTCGCAGGCTTTGAGGACATTCCGGAAAAATATGTTCTTGATGTCTTACCCGTCAGGATAACCGTTGCCATAGAATCCGGCGATCTCGATGCGTCGGCGGCAATGATCGATGCTTTGAAGGAAATGGACGGGGAACTCGGCCTCCTTTATTCGGCCGATGCGGAGATGAAGAAAGGGGACCACACGAAAGCGCTGTCGATCATAAGGTCCGTCGGCATAACGAACAGATTCGAAGTGGACCTCAGGGCGGCCGGCGCGATCGGACATCTGGGTAATAAGAAAGAGGCGCTGGATCTCCTGAATTCAATGAAGGAGGCGGTTGTGAAGACCGGGACTGTGAATGGCCTTGACCGCATATACATACAGATGGCGGACGTTGCCGCCGTATCCGGCGATCACGATTCTTCGATAAACTATCTCACGAAGGCGCTGGGCGTCACCGGAGACGAGGGAAAAAGAAAGATATATGCGTTGCTCGCAAGATCATACGGCGCCGCGGGGATGGCAGATAAAGCAAAAGAATGCGCTTCGAAATCGCGTGACCTCCGTCCGTGATCGGCACGTGCACTGAAACCGGTCTTATCTTTTACAGTTGTGAGTTTTTATATTGTACATTTATGTAAAATACATTATTATGTTAATGTAATTTACATTATCATGTTAATGTAAAATACATTAATAATATATTCTTCCGGATACGCTTACAAACGCAATGACGGTGTTCTTATTGTACCTATAGGTTGCCTTAAGGATTGATGCGCGATGTTCACCGATATCAGAATATCGTGTTCTTTTTCAGAAGATCCATGTCGCTTACGTACAGATCGCGTATATCCCGGATATTCCATTTCAGCATAGCCAGCCTTTCGAATCCGAAGCCCCATGCCAGCACCGGATACTTTACTCCGAACGGTGCTACCACCTCTGGCCTGAATATCCCTGCGCCGCCGAGTTCCATCCATTTACCGTTGAAGAACACCTCCACTTCCAGAGAAGGCTCCGTGTAAGGAAAATATGCGGGCCTTATTCTCACCTTATCGAATCCCATTTTGGCGTAGAATCCCTTTACCACCGATACGAGCATATCAAAGTCGCCTTTCTCATCGAGTATTATGCCTTCTATCTGAGTGAATTCCGGAAGATGCGTTGAATCTATCGACTCGTTCCTGAATATTCTGGATAACGAGAACACCTTCACCGGAGGGTTCGGGTTCTTTGATATGTGCTTTATCGTGTTGACCGTTGTATGCGTTCTCAGAAGGGCCTGTTCAGCCTTCTCGCGCGACCATTTGCCGCCCCATCCCGCCGATCCGGTCCCGCCGCCCGTCTCGTGTATGTCTTTGACCTTCTTCACGAGTTTCTCATCGTCTATCCTTATGGACGCCGGATCCTCAAGGTAGAACGTATCCTGCAGGTCTCTGGCGGGATGGTCCTGCGGAGTGAACAGCACATCCATGTTCCAGAACGCCGGCTGCACGTATTCTTCGTCTATCTCGGTGAATCCCATCTGAACGAATATGTTTCGAATTTCGTCTGCCAATCTTGAGAGCGGATGTTTCTTTGCCGGAGCGACCGCCGGCGCAAATGTCTGCACATCGTATTTCCTGAATTCAATGTCCTTCCACTTGCCGCTCTGCAGCATTTCAACCGTCAGTCCGGAAACCTCTTCCCTGAGTTCGATGCCCATCGCGATGATCTCTTTCCCCAATTCGGTTACGGATGAGACGCGGCGTTCTTTTGTTATTTCTTCGCCTATGATCCCCTGGCGGCCTTTCAGGTCCCTGAGAAGCGACGGATCCGCATCTTCCTTGCTTATTGGCAATCTATTCAAAAACTCCTCGTCCGGCATTCTTTTTCCGGACGCCGCCGACCTTCCCTCTTCTGTCAGACAGATGAACTTCCGATCTCCTTCCTTGGAGATATCGGCAAGTCCCTTTCTCTTCAGCCAGCCTATGGCTATCTTGTCTTCGCCGTTCGGGAGTTTTTCCGCAAGTTCGGATAGATCCATTGAATTTCCGGCAGCTTTTATCGCGTTAAGCGCCCTCCTTTCCGGAAGGCCTTCGATCAGAATGTTCCTGTCTGCAAGGAATATGACCTCCGAGGTTATCACATCCATTTCTATCAGTCCTTTCAACGACAGCCATGATGCCGCCCCGTCCAGTTCGTGTATGAGAAAATCCTGCAGACCGTGCAGTCTTATCGGCAGTTTGCTGTCATTCAGCGCAACGAGCAGTCGTTTCTCATTGAGACTCAATCCCTCATGGATCTCGGATTTGTTCATCGGGTCACCTTATCGTATAACTTATTGAGACTCACCATTTGAATCCTTCGAACGACATACCGCCTATGACGTCCTTCGCTTTCTCTCTTTTTCCTTGATGGATCTCCAGGAATGTGTTTATCTTTTCCGTGAGTGCGATCTTACATTCTCCGCATAATATCTCGCCGTTTTTGCATTTGGATGAGATCTCGTTGAGCTTCCGGTCGTCTTCCTCGAACAGATAATAACAGTACTTGAATACCGCGCACACTTCCGGGTTGCCGCCTTTCTGTCTCTGTTCCTCAACTGAAACGCAGCCTCCTGTGAATGCCCTCCCTACCTTCTTCTTCACTTCTTTCGGTCCGTCCGTGGTGTATATCGTTGCCATCGGGTCTGACGAGGACATCTTGTCCGCTCCGCTCAGTCCGGGGAACATCTTGCAGTATATCTGACCGGGCTTCATATATCCCAGGCCGGGAGCGACATCCCTGCACGCTCTGAAATGAGGATCCTGATCTATGCCGCACGGTATAAGACAGGGAATGTTCCGGCCTGCGATCTCGGATGCGAGGAATGCGGGGGCCGCCTGTATCGACGTGAAGAATATCGATCCTATGTTCGTGGTGTTATCAAACCCAAAAACCGCTTTTGCGGTGGACAGGTTGATCTTCTTTGCGACCTTCAGCGCTATCGGGTACAGAGTCTTTATGTTCTCGGTGTCAAGTATTATCTTCGTCTTTTCCGTATCGAAGCCCAGCGCTATCATGTCCAGCGCGTTCTCGTATGCCATGCTTCTCGTGTCGGCAAGCGTTGCGCCCTGTTTGAAAAGGAATTTCTCGTCGTCCGTGAATTGGAAGAGCATATCCGCACCGAATGTGTCCTGGATCCACTTGTTGAAGATCCACGGCATTATATGACCCAGATGCGTGTGTCCCGATGGTCCGCGGCCCGTGTACAATATGAATTTATTGCCCTTCTCGTATTCATCGAGTATTATGTTCAGGTCCCGATGGGAATAGAATATACCGCGGCGGAGCATCATGTGCGGCTCTCCGTATTTACTCAATCTTGTCAACAGCTTATCATCGATCGCCGTCGTTCCGAAACGTTCTGCCAGCAGGTCGTAATCGATGTCCCCTGTGACCTCCCACGGTGTCACGATGAAATCTTCCGCCATCGGTACTTGATAAGCGCATTCCTTTTAAATTCCTTTGTTCGAACAAACTGTGTTTGATAAATGCGCACCCCTCACGCCGCCACCCTCTTCAGATCATTGAAGGCATCGATATTGTGACCGATCTCTTTTACCATGTTCTTGAACTTCTTGGAGGAAACATACTC
>WQZU01000009.1 GCA_009780575.1 Candidatus Methanomicula labiotermitis | reverse complement strand
GTAGTTGTTTAGGCATAGACTCGGTATCTCAGAACACTTCTTTCACCTTTGCGTTCCGATTGTCAGCATCCGCACGGCCCAGCATCATGTTTTACAACACGTCCTGTCAAAGTCAGGATGGAACAGAACTCGCCGGAGCAAACCCTTCAAATATCACTGCATTCGCAGAAAGAAGGTCATTGTTCCGCAACCGATCAAAAAGCCGGTGTTTCGCAAAAGCGATTAATATCCGTAAAAGGTTTACAATATCATGGCAGTCAAAGATGATGTTCTGGACGCAATGAAAAAGAAAGGAAAGCCGATGAGTGCCGGGGAAGTCGAAAAAGCTCTCAACATCGACAGAAGCGAAGTGGACAAGGCGTTCAAGGATCTGAAAGCGGAAGGAGCTATAATCTCTCCCGTGCGCTGCAAATGGGAACCTTCAGAGAAATGAGGTCACAAGGCTTTATTGCCGATTGAGTAAGTTGGCAGATATATATTCCGTAAAACGTGCTGTGTGTGCACACGCTGAGATATGATACCATGGATACCATCAATATCACACAAGCCGGCAACAATATGTTCAGCATCATGGATTCCGTTCTTGAAGGCGGAAGAGTAACGATAACATCAGAGAAAGGCAACACTGTTCTCCTCAGCGAAGAGGAATGGAACGAACTAATAGAGACTCTGTACGTATTGTCTGATCCGGATACACTCTCTGCGGTCAGAGAAGCGCGTGCAACACCAACGTCCGAACTGGAGACGATAGATTGGAGAAATATCTTCTGACTCCTCCTCCTTATGAGAAGCTTCTCGGAGAGATGGAGGGGATGTATTCCGGGCGGATCAACTCAAAACACAGGATCGTCTATGAACTGAGAGATCATAATGGTTCTGAGTACAAGGGCGTTGTACACATTGTCAGAATGAGAACACATTACAAAGGGATGCTGTCCTTATTTTTCGTATGATCGCGTACGATAAGAGTACAAAGCGGTTTGTTCAGAAGGAGTCCATACGTCCTTTCAAGCATGCAAGATACTCGAAGAATCTGAACATCAGATTGTTCAGAGAAACCATGGACTCTGAACACAAGAGGCGTTAAACTGCATGATAATAAATACCTCGAAAGTATAACTACAATCATTGGGAACAAAGGGAAATCCGATGAACACCGAACGCAAGTATGGAGGACTGGGAGATTACACACCGAAGCAGGTAATGAAAGTTCTCAAAAAATATACTGACGGCAGGTTCGTTGAGAAGGAGGATGAAGAGTTGATGAAAATACTCTCTTCGATGAACCTTGTTCGTTTCGGCATGGATCATGACAGAAATGAGAGGACCGCTGTCACGACAGACATGGGCGTTCGCTGGTAGGTGAACTTCGCTTGCGTTACCAAGGATGGATTCCCACACTTAAGTTCGATATTCTCACATTTTGCGTTAAATTAGGGAGGTCGACGCAGATAAGAAGCGAAGATTCCGCTTTGGATATCATTGTACCTCTTATAGAACGGCGCTTGGTCAAGGCTAAAGAAAAGCTGATAAGCGGCGAGGAACTCAAAAATAAATATTCGTTCAAAGAATGTTCGGATGAACTTAAGGATGTCCTCAATATAAGGGACTACAACGTCTTCTCAATCACCGTCCATCATCACGATCTCGGCAAGCCTCCGGATGTCGCCATCCTTCTGGCAACGGCTGACGGTGAGAAAAGAATGATCGCCAATAGGATACTGGACTGCAAAATCGATGCTTACGGTACATTGACTCCTTTCGCCTCTTTCGATGTTGAGCACGTGTCAGACAACGGCGTGTTCTCTATGAGGACCGATTGCAAAGAAACTGAACACTCTCCGAACATAGCTTACGAATCAATAAAATACTTTTACCACAGGCACAAATATCACGATGCGGGTAAATTGAATAACGGTGACTGCATTCTGGATCTCAACGCAAGTGACGACAGCGTTCCTCCTATGTCTGAGGACGAAGTTATCAGATTCATATTGAATAACTATGTCGGAAAGTTCAACAACTACAGGATGATCATGCCGTTCATCCCGACACAGTCGGAAATCCCGGCGTTCAAGGCGCAGGCGTTCGGTGAACTTACCTTTGCCAGATCTCTTAATGATAACATCCTTTCAAAATTCAGCAAAGAGGATGCGGACGATTTTGCCGACCGCTTCGATTATCTACGGTCAAGAATAGATACGGCTGCGGAGAGCCAGGTGTTACTTTTCAACGAGGTCAATTCCGAATATCATAAACGATTGACATTGACGCTGGGCATATGCGGCATATACGCCACCATTTTAGCGGGAGTCCTCAGTGTGATCTATTCCGAGATCGATATCATGTTCACCTTAACCTTCCTTACTCTTCCGATGCTGTTCTTCGCGATGCGGTTGATTTTTTCACATATGCGCTCCGAAGTAATAACTCCGGGAATTAAGATCGGAGATTACGATACGGGATATGCGGACAGGAAAAAAGGATGAAAGTTGGAATATGTTGGAAAATGCGGTGAAGATAACAGATCCGACAGCAAGGGCGCCTGGCGATTACGATACGCACTAATGAACAATACGTATGATCTCTCGCCGGTGAGCACAGAGCCTCAGAATGTATCCATACGCCCTTTCACACGTGCAAGATGTTCAAAAAATCTGAACATCAGATATGAGAGAATTATGAATATTATGCCGAGCACGATCATCATCAGTATCGGTTCCGCAAGATCCGCAACGGTGCTTCCCACCACTGCGCCGCGTGTTGCCTCCACCGCATACGTCAACGGATGGCAGTGAGCGATCACCTGCGCCCATCCGGGAAGATCGGACACCGGGAAATTCACGCCGCACAGCACCAATCCTATGTATGTGGCCACATTGGCTATTATCGCAGACGTTCGCAAATAAATGCCGACACTGCCGATCATCATGCTTATCCCTCCTACGGAGAACGTCGTCAGCAGAATGACGACAAGCGCTGAGGTAAGGTTTATTGATGCCATGCTCACGCCGAATATGAAGGACGCGCAGAACAATGACACCGCTATGGAAATGAAGCCGGCGGCTATGCCGAATATTGACATTCCCAGGAATATGGTGAAAAGACTGGACGGAGCCGCTACAAGCGGCGACATCGTTCCGATATGTTTCTGCACTCCCGGTATGCCCGAGACCGCATATATCGTTGTCATGCCGATGGATTGAACCGCGTTCCCTATTATCACGAATTCCCGGTCGGCGCCTGCGTATAAAGCGATCATAGAGAAGAAGAACATCGCGAACAGCGACGGAACGACAACCTGAAGCAGCCACAGCGACGGCCTTATGGTGGTGAACAGATCATGTATCGAAAGGATGCATGACGCCTTGATGACCCTAATTCTTTCGGTTACGAATGACATCAGTACCTCACCAGCGCCCCGCTCTCGCGTATGTTTCGTTCGATTATCTTGAACAGGAAATAAGCAGCGGCGATGTAGAATGCCATCAGGACGAACGCTATCGCCACATTGAATGAAAGGCCCAGCGAGACAATGGTGTCACCATGGCCGATCGCGGCGATCTTCAGCGCATCAACACTCCACGTGGGCGCAAGAACATATGATATCGGCGCAAAAACGCCCAGCTGCTGTATCGGGAACAGGGCGCCGCTGAACACGTATATCGGAAACTGCAGTATCGTCATGACAACGAATGACGCCCTTGTAAGCACGAAGAGCGCTGCCAGCATCAGTCCGATCGATGCCAGCGCGAACAACGTCAGGACAAGCATCGCAAAGAACATAAGCGGATCTGCCAGGCTTACGCCGACTCCGAATATCGCTTCGGCGGAAATGAACACGAGAACAGCGTTAAGCAATCCTATGAGGGCGTTCCATATCGAACGTCCGGCGATCACATCAATCATATGAGACGGCGTCATCATTATCGGTTCTATTGTTCCGTTGTATCTGTCGTACGTTATTGTGAAACCCGATGCGAAGAGCATATTTCCCCACATCCCGAGGACACCGCCTCCGAGTACCGCCGTCAGTACAACGGGACCGGTCAGGTCGGTGTGCATGTATAACGCGACAATGGTGAACATGAACGGCGCGATGATACTGGGTATTATCCATTGAGGGTCCGCAAGGAACTGGATGCCCTGCTGTTTGAACGCTGCCGTGACCGCCTTAAGATTCATTCAGGCCCACCAACGACAAGTATATATCTTCAAGCGTAGGCTCATCGTATCCCATCTTCCTCAACCCGTATCTTGAGAACAATGCGTCCAGTTCCGACAGGATGTCTTCGTTGTCTTTCGTCTGTATGCGCGTACAATATCTTCCGGATATACGTTCAGTGTTGATATGTATGAAATCCCGTTCCGCCGAAAGTTTTGCAACGGCGTCATGAGGATCATTGTTGGTGATGATCTCAACGACATTCGTGTCACTGACCGTTTCTCTGAGCTTTTCAAGTGTTCCGTATCCTACGGACTTCCCTTTGGAAACGATCATGATGCGGTCGCAAAGCTCTTCCGCTTCCTGCATATAATGCGTTGTCAGTATTATCGTTGTACCGGAATCCGCCAGTTTCCGTATCAACGATCTTATCTCCCTCGCGATCTCGGGATCAAGGCCGATGGTCGGCTCATCAAGATACAATATCTCCGGTGAATTCACAAGCGCTCTTGCGATGTGCATCCTTTGCTTCATACCGCGTGAGTAACTCTCAACCTTCACGTCAGCGAAATCCTTCAGGTCCACGATATCAAGTAATTCTTTGATCAGTTCCTTCTGTTTATTCCTGTCCACGTCATAAAGGTTGGAAAAGAAATTCAAATTTTGTCTTCCGGTAAGCCGGTAATACAATCCTCTTTCGCCGCCTGATACGAGATTCACTCTTTTCCTTATCTCTTTGATATTTCCGCCGGAAACATCCATTCCGAGGATCACAGCCCTTCCGGAGGTCGGTATCAGAAGGGTGGAGAGCATTCTTATCGTTGTCGTTTTTCCTGCGCCGTTCGGCCCGAGGAGGCCAAATATCTCCCCTCGTTTGACGGAAAATGAGATATTGTCTACAGCCAGCTTATCCGGCATGCCGGATTTTCTGTATGATTTGAACATCTTCGAAAGGTTTTCAACGACTATCGAATGATCGCCTTCTTCGATTGATCCCCGGGAATGTGAGAACGGCCATTTTCGATGAGTGCGGTTATCAGACATATCATACCTTCTTTGTTCTTATCAGATGCCTGTTTATCAAAAAGAACGCGATCGCGAACGCCATCAATGCAGCCAAAGAGATCCACGGGAAGTCCCAGCCCAGCGATGCCGCCCTCAATGTGATGCTCGAGTGCGTCAGCGGAAGAGCGTAAAGCACCGTCTGAACTGCCGACGGAAGGTTGCTAAGCGAAAAGAACGTTCCGCAGAGGAAGGTCATCGGTAAAACGATCAGACTGCTGAATGTCGCCATACTCGCATGCGATTTCGCCAGAAGAGCGGCGGCAACGCCCAGGAAGGAGAACGTGAAGCAGGATATCAGTATCACGATCACATACAGCGGAGTGATGCTCAGTTCCGGTGTCAACACGAGACCGATCGCGAATATTATGCTGCTGCTTATCATCCCTCTTACAACGCCGAGCATCGATTTTCCGAAAACGATTGCGGACGGGCTGAGCGGACACATCATCATTTCGTCAAAGGACCTGTAATACAGTCTCTGCACATTCAGTCTTGCCGCGGTGGAAGAGAACGATGCCGATAAAGAGGTCAAAGCGGCGATCCCGGGGATTATGAACGCTATATACGGAACGCCTTCCTGCGTCATCCCCGCGCCGAGGCCGAATCCGAACGCCAGAAGATAAAGGAGCGGACCCATTATACTCGATGAAAGCAACTCAACGAAATTATGCCGCATGAACCGTAGGTCCGCCCATGAAACATAGTATATCTCTTTCAAAAAGCCGATCATGGTCCGCTCACACTCTTTCCCGTAAGTTCAACGAAACAATCCTCAAGGTTGGTGTTTCTTATGATGACGGTTTTAACGTCTCCCAGAGACGAGGCGAATTCGTTCGCTTCTTCTCTCGATGTGAAATATTTGTATTCGGTCTTATTGTCCGCGCCGTAATACTCCACGGCTGTGGATCCCAGTTTGTTGCATAGTTCAGACGGAGTTCCGAGGGCGATCAGTTTGCCGTCATTTATTATACCGACTCTGTCGCACAGAGCCTCCACTTCCTCTATGTAATGCGACGTAAGGAAGATCGTTGTTCCGTTGTCATTCAATTTTCTTATAATATCCCATAATAATCTTCTCGCCTGAACATCAAGGCCGACCGTCGGTTCATCGAGAAAGAGAACTTTGGGTTTATGGAGAAGAGAACAGACAGTGGCCGCTCTTTTTTTCCAGCCTCCCGAAAGAGTATTGATCATCTTGTCCATGTATTCGTCAAGTCCGACGTAATCGGCAAGTTCATTGATCCGCCGCATTCTTTCGGATTTCGGGATCTTATGCATCATTGCGTGATGCATCATATTCTCCCTGACGGTGAGATCAGTGTCGAGGCTTATGTGCTGCTGTATAACGCCCATAAGCTTTTTAGCCTCTTTGGGATCTTTCAGGATGTCGTGACCTCCGACCGATACACTGCCTTCGGAATAATCCGTAAGAGTGGAGATCACTCTGACGGTAGTCGTTTTTCCGGCGCCGTTCGGCCCCAGAAAACCAAATATCTCGCCTTCGTTGACTCGGAGGTCGAGGCCGTTGACGGCAGCCCTGTCACCGTATTTTTTGACGACTCCCTCCACTATGATTATCTCCGACACCCGTTGCCTCCCATGACCTTATTTTGTTGGATAATATATCCAACTTATATAATCATAATCTAGGTCTGAGCGGTCCGGGAACGATATTTTACATTAAAAGAGGATTTGATGTATGATTACAGCTACTATTTCAAATAATATGGCGCAGAAGAGGGCAAATAGTTGGATTATACATCCAACTAGAAATACAGCCTATACCGATGATTCAAGGATTGCACAGAGGATATCAATGACGGCGATGCAGATCGCCACAGTAAGTTTCACCATTCGGACAAGGCGGCCGGTGTGATCGGACGGCGTACATATGGTTAGATGGTTGGATGAACTATCCAAATGATTTATATGCGATGTTCACGTACCGCCGGTGTACATATGAGAAAGGTCGCAGTCTACGGAAAAGGCGGAATAGGGAAATCAACGATCTCTTCGAATTTAACGGCAGCGTTATCCGAGAAAGGGATGAGAGTAATGCAGATAGGATGCGATCCGAAACATGATTCAACGAGACTGCTGATCGCAGGGATCGAGCAAAGGACTGTTCTTGAATATCTGCGCGACACGAAAGAGAACGAAAGGAAATTGGAAGACATCACTGAAACAGGATACAAAGGATGTATATGTGTTGAGGCCGGAGGTCCTGAACCGGGAGTGGGATGCGCGGGCCGCGGCATAATATCGGCATTTGATCTTCTTGAAGACCTCGGGATCAACGAGATCGAATTGGATGCGGTTCTGTACGATGTTCTCGGAGACGTTGTATGCGGAGGGTTCGCGGTTCCTCTCAGAAACGATTACGCTGACACGGTGTACATAGTGACCTCGGGAGAATACATGTCGATATACGCCGCAAACAATATACTCAGAGGCACGGCAAACTACGATCCCGACAGGATAGGAGGTTTAATATTCAACAGCCGCGGCGACGACGAGGAGAAGGAACGCGTAATGAAGTTCTCATGCGCGGTCGGAGTGCCGGTGATCGCGGAATTCTCGCGCTCAAAGATGTTCCTGGAAGCGGAACGCATAGGGAAGACGGTGGTTGAAGCATTCCCGGATTCCGAGATCGCCGAAAAATTCCGAAAGCTTGCGGACACCGCTATCGAAGGAAAAAAACATACGGCGAGATTTTTATCCGATCCGGAACTCGAATCCGCGGTCCTGGGCCGCTCCGTTGCAAAGATCACGGCGACCGAGGAAAAAGGCAGACCGGGAAGGTCTGAGGACACATCCGGTAGATCAAGTGCGAAATTAAAAGAAACACACGATGCAAAAACAAAGCAGATAACGTGCAGCGCTCCGCGCAAAACGCAGAAGGAGGTGGTGCACGGCTGCGCATTCGCGGGAACGCTGTGCACAACGTTATCCGTTGAAGGATTGGCGTCGGTTCTCCATGCGCCGAGGGATTGCGCACACTACGCGGTGCAGATGGTCACCAACGCATTAAGGAGATCATTCACAAACGGGGACGTTCCGATAAGGCCGTTCGCTTTACCTAATGTGCGATGCAGCAATATGGACGATGCGGACACAATATTCGGTGCCGTATCCAAGCTGGAATCTGATGTTAATCATATGATAGACAAAGGGAATGATACCATTGCGGTGATCACATCATGTCCGTCAGGGATAATCGGAGAGGATATCGACGGAATGATATCCCGAATAAAGAAAAAGAATCCGGACGTGACGATAATACCGATAATAGAGGACGGCAACATAAAAGGAGATTACATGCAGGGCGCCACGGACGCATGCATCGAACTGATACGTGCATTGTCCGAGGAAGGAAAAAAGGAAAGATCGGTCAATCTCATCGGTATGAAGACATTCGGCATAAACACCGTAGAGAATGTAAGATTCGTCTCCGAGGTGCTGGAAAAACTTGGAATTGAAGTGAACTGCACATGCGTCGGTGATACGACCGTGGAAAAAATAAGAAACATACCCAGATCGGAATTGTGCATACTCATGACACCGGATTCGATCGCAGTCGAGACAATGAATTTCATCAGAAGCAGATTCGGACTTCGGTCAACGGATAACATGGCACGGCCTGGTATGATGGAAACGGAACTTTGGATAAGAGAAGCGGCGGCGCACTTCGGCGAAAACGAAAAAGCGGAACTCGCGATCAAGGAAATAAGGAACGAGTTCATCGGAAGACTTGAATCGCTGAAATGGAAGCTCAAAGGAAAGAAGGTTTACATAGTCGGAATGAAAAGGGACATCAACTGGATCATGGAAGCAGCGGTCGGCTGCGGAATGGATGTTCTGCGTCATGTGGTGATAGACATAACCGACAGGGAAGAGGTCAGAGATCTTGAAAAGAAATACGGAATAGAACTGATACCAGGCGGCAGGAAGGAGAACATAAAAGGGATGAGGGACAGAACGGAAAGAATACTGGATCCGCATATTCCCGTGGATCCGGATACGGACGCATGGATCCGGAAGGACATGGCCGAGAAGGAACCGGATCTTTTATTGTCAACATATCCCATCGATTCCGGAAAGGATGTGAGAACATGCTTCCTTCCGGTCAATCCGAATGTCACGCCGTTTGCCGGACCTGAGTTTGCGGAATTATGGTCAAGGACGTTAAAAGCGCCGGTAAAGGAAGGGTGGAGAAAAGATGTCGTCTGAATATGATATGCCCGAGGGCATTTTAGGGATCTCACTGGCGTTCGAAGGGATCAAAGACGCGGCAACGATAATGAACGGTCCCACAGGGTGTAAATCATATCCCGCGTGGTTGTCGGAGCACGCATATCCGTGCAGGGACAAAGAATGTTACACGAATGTTCCTTTCAAGTATTACAGAAGATTCTTTTTCACGCAGCCGAGGGTTCCGTGCACATACATGGACAGCGATGATTACATAATGGGAACGCGTGAGAAATTGGACGAAGTGTTCGAAGACGTCACGGCACTGAAACCGAATCTCATAGGCTTGATAAATTCTCCGGGAGCGTCACTGATAGGAGAGACGTTAACACTGAAAGCGGAAAAGGGAGTCGTTGTAAGGATAGAAAGTCCGCAACCGTCAATACCGCTCGGGATCGGATTTCAGGATACGATGATAAAGATCCTTGAAACGCTGTCTCCGAAAAAACAGAAAAAGAGGAAAGGTGTGAATCTTGTGGGCATTACAATATGGGATCTCGGATGGGAAGATACGATCGATGATCTGAAGGATATTCTCAACTCGTGCGGCATAAAAGTTAACACCGTCATCGGCGCCGGATGCACAGTATCCGAATTACGGAGCTCCGGAAACGCGGAGCTTAACGTGATCGTTCACAGGGACATGGGAGAAAAGATAGCGAAATGGTATGAACGCGAGTTGTATGTCCCGTTCGTTGAATCAAAACTCGGCGCACCGATAGGATTCGATGCGCTGGAAGATTGGATATTGCAAATATGCGGGAAATTGAATGTAAACCCGTCCAAGGCGATGAAAAGGATCAGAGAAAAAAGGGAACGCGTTGCCACAGTTTTGCTTTCGCTGTACACAGTGCATAAACCTACGGTTGGACACACATTCTCCGTGGTGGCGCAGGGTTCGGTCGCGTATCCCGTGATGTCATTTCTATACGATTATCTGGGACTTCTGCCGGTTGCGGTCAACACCGGAACAGACAGATCGTTCGATGACGAGATCAAAAAATTCGTGAAAGAGAATGAACTCGATGTTTCGGATGACGTTTCGGAGACTCCCGCCGTCGTCATGATAGGAGACGGCGTGAGCGTAGCATCAGCCGAATACAGAGGTCTGGTAAGAGGTGGATTCGACACGGCACGCCGCGGGCGGACGATAGTATGCATCGAAGAACGTCCGCTTCTCGGACTGGGAGGTACCATGCGATTACTGGACGGCGTGATGAACATCGTGAGGAGAATGGACTGATATATCGGGAGGCACAAAAATGAAAATGCCCAGATTACTGATGACGGCCGCATCGAGCGGCAGCGGGAAAACAACGATAACGTGCGGTTTACTTCAAGCGTTGGTGAACCGCGGAATGAATGTGGCGGCGTTCAAATGCGGACCCGATTACATAGATGCGATGTTCCATGAAAAGGTGATCGAAGCAAGATCAAGGAATTTAGACACATTCCTCACCGGAACGGACATAATGAAATACATATTCGCACGCGAAGCTGAGAACGCGGACATATCGGTCATCGAAGGAGTGATGGGATTCTACGACGGTTTTGGGTTAACGGCAATAGAGGCGAGTTCACATGATATATCGATGAAGTTGAGCACACCGGTGATATTCGTAGCTAAATGCGGTCTTTTGGGAGGTTCGCTGGGAGCGGTCGTCAAAGGATATGCGGAATTCAGGAAGAACAACATCAAAGGCATAATCTTAAACAGCGCGGATGAAAGATCGTATCCGGAAGTAAAGAGATTCATAGAAGCGGAAACAGGCATCAAAGTTCTCGGTTATCTGCCGAATGTTAAAGAATTAGTGATAGGAAGCAGACATCTCGGTCTTGTGATGCCTCACGAAGTGGAAAAACTGAAGGAAAAGCTGAACAAACTCGCCGATCTGATGGAGAAGACGATAGACATAGACGAAATAGTTCGTATAGCGCAATCCGTCGACGAAATAAAATATGAAATTCCGACGATCAACAAAGAAAAGGTGAACGTGCGCATAGGCGTCGCATCGGACGAATGTTTTTGTTTCATTTACAAAGATAACATGGAACTTTTGGAGAAGATGGGCGCTGAGGTCGTCTATTTTTCACCTCTCTCGGACAAAGAATTACCGGAGAACATCGGAGGCCTCATAATTCCAGGAGGATACCCGGAACTGTATGCAGACCGATTGAGCAAGAACGCGCCGATGCTCAGCAGCATCAAAGAAAACATAAAGAACGGGATGCCGTGCATGGCGGAGGGCGGCGGTTTCATGTATTTACACAACGAACTGGAAGACACTTCCGAAACATTTCATAAAATGGTCGGCGTTATAGACGGAAAGGCATTCAGGACAAAGGGTTTGGTGCGTTTCGGTTACATAACCGTGATACCGAAGAATGATTGTCTCATAGGCAAAGCGGAACTGAAGGGACACGGATTCCATTTCTGGGACAGCACCGATTGCGGAGAAGACTGTAAAGCGGTAAGGCCGAGCGGAGGAGGATATGACTGCATGCATGCTAAAGACAATCTGTTCGCCGGTTTTCCTCAGCTGCATTATTATTCGAATCCCGAGGCTATCCACACGTTCATGAAAAAGTGCAGAACGTATTCGGAACGGCAGTAACGCGGTTGATGTTCCGTAAGTGGTTGGATGAATCATCCAAATGATTATAAATGACGTATGTCTACTGGTAGTTGGATGAATCATCCAATGATGGTGATCACATGAAGAAAAAACAAATATTGACTATAGCGGTCGCCGCAATGTTCGTCTCGGTCGCCGCAATCGGACTGTGGCAGCTTTGGGGTTCCGAAGAAGGGTATGACCCGGGCGAAGGCGTACTGTTAAGTTTCAATGAGTTCGAATTGGAGTTCGTGACGTTAGGCGAAAGAAATCTTACTGTATCGCAGGCGCACAGTATAGCGATGGAAAGGATTAACGAAACGGGCGGAGGATCATCGGGTGCAGAAAACTGGACAACCCTTTGGACAATGTCTCATGGAGAATATACATGGGTCGAGAATACGAGCGATTGGGATGAACTTATGCTAAAAGATTTCAGATACGTCTCCTTCTCCAAAGAAAATGAGAAACCGGTCGCTCGTGAGGATGCATTGGGCGAACTCATAGTTTCACTGATGGGGCCCAAAAACAGAATAGTGGTCATGTCACCGTCCATCAAGGATATTGTTGTAGCGCTCGGAGAGAAAGACAACATAGCGGGCGCGGACAACTGGAGTCACAACGAACTCGGAATTCCGCATATATCCGATGTCGGCGGATACCAGGCCGCGAACTTCGCAACCATTGTGCGGGCGAATCCGGACCTTGTGATAGTGGACACGAGCTGGGGCGCAGGCGAGATGACAAAACTGCTCGTGGATGCAGGCTTGCCGGTAATTGGGATCGACAGCAGGGCCAGCATGGACATTATTATGGATAACATAATTAACATAGGCTATGCAACCGGAAGTGCTGCCATTGCGAAGGAGATCACTGAAAGAATGGAGAACATCGCAAACGCATTGACCGATCGGATAAAAGAAGAGGAGGCTCCTTCCGTATTGATGACAATGAATTTCTTCCCGGACCGTCCCGGTGAGCTTTTCTTATATGGTTTAGAAACGCCTCAGAGCAACCTGCTGGTGGCCGTCGGCGGAAAGAATGTTCTGGATGTAACGGGATGGCCGCCGAGAGACAGAGCCTACATAGCAGCCAATTTCGAAACGTCCGCACAGATGATCATAATGATCGGCATGGGAAGTTCCGCAAGCGCAAGAGAATTCACGGAAGATCCTGTTTTCGAAGGAATGCAAGCGGTGGCGGATGGAAATGTCTTCACGATAGACGGTTTCGCGGCGAACGCAATAAATCGCTCCACTCCAGATATCGTGTATGCTATGGCATTTTTGTACCTGTTAATGGTAGACGATGATATTATCAGCTTCGGTAACAACTATAAGGAGGTTATCATGACCCATCCTAAGACAGCTCTTATATTCGGATGAAGGTTCAGGTGCCTGAATGTATGTTGATATGGAACTTTGGGGGATGGTTGCGGTAATCGTATTGCTGACCACATTTCTCGTCATCCGTATAAGGAAGGCGGAGAAGAAAGAAGGTCAGCTGCGTTCCATTACCTCAAGAAAAAGGAGACTCGTGGCAGTCATAATAGTTGGCAGCCTGTCTCTATTGGTGGTATTTCTGGCCTCGATCGCCAACGGGGCCGGGATGTACGACACTTCCATATCGGAAACCTTTTCCTATATTTTTTCAGCAATAGCGAAGGGCGGCACCGGATTGACAATGGATGAAAGAATAGTTTACCATCATCTGCTGCCGAAGGCCCTGGGAGCAATGGCCGTCGGTATCGGTCTTGCGACTGCCGGTGTACTTTTCCAAGCGGTCATACGAAATCCGTTGGTCGACCCGTACATAACGGGAGTGTCATCCGGCGCCGGGTTTGCGGCAATATGGGGAATGATATTCGGTTCGTGGTTCGGTTTCATGTCCGGATCTGTTTTCATGATCCCCATAATGGCGATCATCGGCGGCCTGGCGGCGTTCGGTGCTACAATGCTCATTGCAGAGAAATCCGGAGGAACGGCAGTCAACTATGTGCTTGGCGGCGTAATAGTCGGATTCGCACTCGGCGCCATGCAAACCCTTCTCCTGTCGTTCGCGCCTCCGGACGGACTTCAAAGACCCTTGTTCTGGCTGTTCGGAAGCTTTTCAAGAGTAACCTGGGATAATGTGGCAATAATCATCCTTCCCGTTCTGATAATGGCAGCAGTCTCGCTGACGTGGGCAAGGAAACTTAACCTGGTGCTATTGGGCGAAGATCAGGCAAGACAGATGGGAATGAATGTAAGGAAATTCAATATTACTGTACTCATTGCGGCGTCAATGCTCACGGCGATATGCGTTGCGTTCGTCGGCATAATAGGATTCGTTGGTCTCGTGGTGCCGCACATATGCCGTATGATATTGGGAGGAGACCACAGATTCGTTCTTCCCGCTTCATTTGTCATAGGCGGTATACTCATGCTGTTCGCGGACTTCTTGGCAAGAGCGTTCGGACCGGTGTTACCTGTGGGTGCCATAACCGCACTCATAGGAGCACCATTGTTCGCATATCTTCTGATCAAGAAGGGGAGGATGTACGATGGATGAACCTCCTTTACTTGAAGTGAAAGGTCTGAATAAGATCTATGATAACGGATTTCATGCCGTAAAAGATGTATCGTTCTCAATAAAACCGGGCCTTCTGGTAGGACTGATAGGACCGAACGGATGCGGAAAAAGCACAATGATGAAGTGCATCAACAGGCTGCACACGATGTCATCCGGAGAAGTACTGATAGACGGCGAGAACGTAATGGAAAGTTCCCATTCCGCGATCGCAAGAAAGGTTGCGAACGTTCCGGCCGAGTTGAAAGTAAGTTTCGGGCTTTCGGTGTTCGATACCGTCATGACGGGCCGCTATCCGTATGTGACCTCGCTTTGGTGGGAATCCTCGGAAGACGAAAAGATTGTGATGGATGCGATGGAGAGATTCGGAATAGAGCATTTTGCCAACAGGCAGCTGCATATGCTGAGCAGCGGCGAAAGGCAACGCGTCCTGATAGCGAAGGCGTATGTTCAGGAACCGAGATTGATGCTTGTGGATGAACCCACGAGTCATTTGGACATGAAGTACAAACTGGAAGTGATGGAATACCTTCAGTACATGGTCAAAAAGGACATGACGATACTTGTGGCGGAACACGATATCTCGCTGATGGCAAGATACTGCGATCTGTGCATAATAATGAAACATGGAGAATTGGTGACCATCGGAGATCCGAAGAAAGTGATAACTCCGAAACTCATAGAGGAAGTTTACGAAGTTAACGCTTCCGTAGGATTCGATGAGGACGGCGAACTGTACGTCCTTCCGAAAAGGTACAGGGCGAAGCATTGATCACTTCGTTTCCCTTATGTTCACGACTCGGGTCACGGCCCGAGCGTACCGAGCGGAACAACGTGAACGCCGTCGCGGCGAGTGTATGCAGCCTTACTTGTAGCATTGAGGACCATTAGAAACGAAGGGCCATTCTCCTCATCAAATCTGTCGCTCATACGTAACAGATTCTCTGCCGCACTATCGATGTCAAGGACTCCGATCCTCACTTCGGCGGCACCCCATCTGCCTTCGCCGTCTTCAATGATCTGATCCGCTTCCAGATTATGTTTGTCCCGGTAGTGGAAAACCTTACCTGACAATACCGAAGCGTAGACGCTCATGTCTCTGTAGCACATCGATTCAAACAGAAAACCAAGCGTCTCAACGTCTTTGTAGAGATTCTCATAACCTACATTCAAAGCCGCCACGGCGAGAGACGGATCCACAAAATGTCTTTTCGGGGAAGTGATCATTCTGGTCTTGGATCTTGACGACGGATCCCACGCTTCCTGCTCATCGATAACATATATCTTTCTCAGAGCGTCAAGATAATCGTTCACGGTCAGATTCGACAATTCGTTCCCCTCCTCTGCCGTATCGGATCTCAGAACTTTCATTCCTGCCATGGTAGCATTATTCCTGGCCAATGATCTCAGCACACGCCGAACCCTGCCAGGATTTCTTTTGACTCCGTCAACGCGGGAGATGTCCGATTCAGATATTGTTTCGATATATTGCTTGGGTATCATGGCTGCCATCTTTTTGTTTTTATTGAGGCCGGCCGGCCATCCTCCGCGTATTATCAGTTCAAGCATGCGTTCGTAGTCCATTTCCGAGTCGAAATTTTTTATTTCTCCTCCCTCGAACAATTCTGCCAGTGAAACCGTACCGCTGCTGTCTCCTGACTCGAACAGTGACATCGGGCGCATCTTTACCGTTGCAAATCTTCCCGCTCCCGAATGAGAGGTCAGATCGATCGGCGGAACGGAGGAGCCGGTGAAAATATACATTCCGCTCCTGTTGATGCGATCGATGTTGTGACGGGCCATATCCCATAATTCGGGTATATCCTGCCATTCGTCCACCAGGCGCGGTTCCTCTCCCTCAAGGGATCCTCTGGGATTCGCTCTTGCAAATGAGCGTTCTTCGGGAGAGTCCAAGAATATACACGAGTTGGAATGATGCATTCCCGTCCATGATTTACCGCACCATTTGCAGCCCACTATGTGTACGCCTCCGAAAAGATCAAGACAGTCTCTGATGAGTATGTCAACCGTTCTCGGACGGTAATCGGGATATACATCGATTTTTCTGCTGATCGGAGAGTTCATGCAGTATGTAGTGTTCTGCAACGTTTTATAATTTTTGTCCGCAGTTTACTATACATTCTGTCCGCAGTTTACTATACATTCTGTCCGCAGTTTACTATACATTTTGTCTGCAGTTTACTATACATTTTGTCTGCAGTTTACTATACATTTTGTCCGCGATCCATGACCGCAGCGTGTCGGCGCCGTATTACGGTATACGCAATACCGCAATCATGATCCGGCGGTTCTGACATATTGCGCTCAACGATCACCGAGTACTTGAGACGGAATGGATGGATGTAACAGCCAAATTTAAGTTCATTGACACCATACACCAACGGATGAACATAAGGGACATGATCAGAAAGGATCTTATGGATATATCCGACACCGTACACGGAGGGCAGGCGTGGAAGCTTAACGACGTTGAGGATTTCAGCCATAACCTGAATCCGCTCGGGCCGCCTGAATGCCTCGCCGAACTGATCTCCGAGGCGGTTTCGAGCGTAGATCATTACCCGGACGACAGTTCATCGGAATTGAAGGAAGTATTGGCCTCCCATTTCAAAGTGAACACGGAAAACGTGATCATCGGCGCCGGATCATCGGACGTCATACGGATGTTCCCGAATACGTTCCTAAGCAAAGGAGATAAAGCACTGATCATGCGCCCCTCGTTCGCCGAATATGCGCAGCAATGCAGAGTGGCAGGCGCATCGATAAAAGAGTTACTGCTCACGGAGGACAACGATCTGCGCGTCGATGCTAACGAATTGTCAGAGAAAGCGGACGGTGTGAAAGCGGTTTACATATGCAACCCGAACAACCCGACCGGAAGGATAGAACCGAAGGAAAAGATACTGAGGATAGTGAAAGAATGCCGTGACCGTAAAATTTTTGTGTTCTTAGACGAGACGCTTTTGGAACTTGTTCCTTCACACAGGGAAATAAGCTGCTCCGGTGAGGTGAAAAATTTTGACAATCTCGTTGTCATCGGTTCGCTGACAAAATCATTCGCGATCCCGGGAATGAGGATAGGGTTCGGCCTTTCGTCCGAAGACGCGGTGAAGGCGATGGATAAAGTAAGAATGACCTGGAACGTCGGGTGCATTGAACAGCATGTTGCCTCTTCCCTGATACGTGATCATATGGGTCACGTTGAAAAAGCGGCGGATATGATGCATAATGAAGCAAAACACATGCATCGCGAACTGAATGATATCGGTTTCGAGGTGAAGACAACGGATTCGTTCTTCTTCTTCAATTCGCTGAAAAGCATAGATATGGGCGTTCCCGAGTTCAAGTACAAGATGCTCTCCGAGAAGATCATGATACGTGATTGTTCATCATTCGGGCCGGAGTTCAAAGATCACATAAGATTCTGCGTCAAGGACAGGAGAAGGAACAACGCCTTCATAGACGCCGTAAAGAAAACGATCAACGGTAAGGTGAGGTAACACGGATCTCTGGACCGCCGCTCTTCTGATAGTGCTGCTCGCACTGATCATCGACCTGGTGATAGGCGATGTTCCGAATGCCGTGCATCCGCTGAGATGGATGGGCAACATACTGAACAGGATCGATAAAAAAATAAAAAGGAACAGCCGCGGATCAACGATCATCAAAGGAATGATGTCGTATTTCCTCGTTCTCGCGATATTTGCGGTAATCACGATAACAACGACAGCACTGGTGCGGGAATTCCTAGGCGATATAGCATGGATAATCGTCTGTGCATTTTTCTTTAAGCTGACGTTTGCGGTGTTCTCGTTCAGGAGACACTGCAGACCGATACAGAACGACCTCGATGCGGGAGACACCGAAAGCGCGGCCGCAAAGACGCAGATGATCGTCAGCCGTAACACAAGCGGGATGGACAGCGGGCACATAGCATCGTCATGCACGGAAACGATATCCGAGAACTATGCGGACAGCGTCTGCTCGCCCGGGATATTCTTCGGACTGCTCGGATTGTTCGGTGCGTGGATGTTCAGATGCGCGAATCTCATGGATGCGATGTGGGGATATATTAACGAGAAATACAGAGATCTAGGATTCTTTCCGGCGAAATTGGATGACGTTCTCGGTTACATGACGTCACGTATCTCAATATTGTTCATAGCATTGGCGGCCCCTCTCGTGGGAGGAAGTCCGAGGAGAGCGATATCAGCGGCAAGGAAAGAACACGATAAAACGCCCAGCCCGAACAGCGGATGGCCGATGGCAGCCGCCGCAGGAGCGTTGAGCATAAGAATGGAAAAAACCGACGCGTACGTCATGGGCAAAGGCGAACTGCCGACGGTCAGGGACATATCAAGATGTTACGTCCTCGTGGAGGCGGCGGCGGTGCTGTTCCTGATAACGATAACGGTGCCGCTGTTCGTTTTTGCCGGTGTGCACATACAAGTTTACATGGAAGATATGATATTAAGACTTATGAGGATAGCATGACAGTAGTCGATTTTAAACTGATGACCTCGAAAGGTTTCCCGGTCGCGGTTGTAAAACTGAAGGAAAAGATGGAGATATTCAGTTCCGCGGTCCTGAATCACGGTCATATGATCTCCGATACTCTTATGATAATGGAAGTTCCGAAGCGCTATGATTCAACGGACCCGTTAGGCGACATCGAAAAAGTGAGGATCGATCTTGAACTGCCGAAAGAAACGGTAGGGTTCATGACGGCCGCCGAAATAGAATATGTGACCTCTCTTAAAGGAACGGACTTTGAAGGTATGCAGACATTCGCGGTGGTTACCGCAGGATTAGGGAACAAAGTGATCGCAGGCGATCTTATATTCGATATGGAAGAACGTCTGATAAGATCGGCGGAGAAAGAGATCGAGATAAGAAAGAAGAAAAAGATAGGAACGATAAACATAATCGGTATATCGCCGATGCCGCTTACCGATGCGGCCAAGATAAACTCGTTCATCGTCATGACCGAGGCCAAAACAGCGGCGATGCAGTCGCTCGGCCATAAGGAAACGGGAACGACGTCCGACGCAATCGCCGTAGTGTCGCCTGTGAAAGGTGAAAGGAAGATGTATTGCGGCACCGGTACGCCGCTGGGGATATCGCTTGCAAGATCGGTGAAGGAAGCGGTTCGCGATTCACTTATAAAAAGGGACGATCTTCCGGAAGCGGGCACGTTCCTGGATCAGCTTTTGAAGTTTGGGATAACAGAAGAAAATATGTGGGATGCGGCCATGGAACTGTATGTTCCGAATCCCGACTGGAACATCGAAACGCTGAAAAAAATGTTCCTTTCGCTTTTGCAGACATACGCAAAGGATATAAATGCATCATCCCTGATACAGGGCGCCATGGAGCTAGAACATCTCGGCGATAAGGATCTGATATGCTCGATGCCGAAAGGCATGTTTGCATCCGATCCGGTGCATCTGATAGCCGATGAGATACTGGGAATGCAACTCGCACAGTATATCTCGGGAACAAGGGGAGTATTCGAATTTCACAGATTTGACAGACACAAGCCTGGCATAATCGGGAAATTGGGACCGTTCATGGATGATATAATATGCGGCCTCGTCGGCGGTATAATGTCTTCGGTGTATACCAAATTATTCGATGGTGATGTCCGATGATGAGCGCACTGAAAGGTATGTTCTCATTCTTCACGATGATACGTCTGGATACGACACAAGAGGACATGGACGCCATGGACAGGAATTTCTGGATGGTCCCGATGGTCGGCGTATTCTACGGACTCATCGCGGCGATAATGATGACCGCCCTCGTTGATTTCTTTTACGTGGGCACACTGGCAGCGGCCGTGGTAACGTTCTTCATGATTTTCTGTATCAACAGATTCCTTCACATAGACGGCACCGCGGACGTGGGTGACGGTTTGGTCGTAGCGGGAACGCAGGAAGATCATCTCAGGGCGCTGAAAGACTCCCGGATAGGAGCGGGAGGAATGGCGTTCGCGCTCATGATAATATTAGCATCATTGGTAATGGCGGCTTCGGTGCCGATACTGCTGATAGCGTTTGCGCTTTTCTCCGCTGAAGTGCTTGCAAAGACGGGCATGGTATCAGCGGCGGCGTTCGGTGAGCCCGGCGAAGAGGGAATGGCAAGCAACTGCGTACGCAACACGACGTCACAGTCGCTGCTGTTCGCAACGGTGCTGTCCGCGGTCCTCATATCCGCGTTCTGTGTGCTGATCCATATTCTGGAGGCGCACACATCATTACCGGTGGCCTTGCCCGGCAGTCTGATCGTATGGTTCGTTCTCGCGTTCGCCGTTGCCATTTTGGCAGGTGCGTTCATGGCCTGGATCGCGAAGAGGAACTTCGGAATGGTCAACGGAGACGTTCTCGGAGCCACTAACGAGATAACCAGAGCTGCGGTGCTTCTCACATTACTGATATTCATATCGGTGATATGATGGAAGCGCTCGTGAACGCCGGCGGAAAAGGAACACGCATGGGCCAATGCGGCATTGAGAAGCCCATGCACATGATAGGAGGCGTTCCCGCAGTGAAAAGGGTGACGGATGCGCTGTCATCATCAGACAACATAAGCAGAGTACTGGTATCCGTAAGCGGCAACACCAGAGAGACTGAAAAATATCTTAAATCGGAAGGGATAGAAACGATCCTGACGTCAGGCAACGATTTCGTTGAAGACCTGCACAGATCGTTCGAGGTCATGAACGGCCGTTTCGTCATGACCTCTCCTTCCGACATACCGCTTCTGAGAAAACAGGCGGTCGATGCGCTCTACAATTTTTTCGATCCGGACAGCATGGAATCCGCCATTGCGGTCGTTGACGAGGAGATCGTAAGATCACTGGGAGTGACGCCGTCATATTCCGTGGACGTCGGCGGAAGGAAATGGGTCCTTTCCGGACTCTGCATAATGGACCGCATCAAGACGCTGGAAGATACGTTCCTGAAGGAAGCGTATATGGCCACGGGCATGTTCGAACTCGTTGTGAACGTCAATACGCAGGATGAACTGGAGTTGGCGAGAAAGATGGTCGAATATCAAAGGTCAAGCAGTCCTTTGTAGATGTCATGCACCTTGTCGAGGAGTTCCGCACAAGTTATATTTCCTGAACTCTGCGCTATTGCGGCGACACATGATCCGCCGCAGCCCACTCCCTCTTTTATGTATCCCCATTCGTAGGCCTGAAGTCCTTCGTACGGGCTTTCCGAGTAATCCATGTTAACATACACGATCGGAACATCCTTGTGAACGGATTCCATTATTTTCCTTATATCGGATTTCGGGTCGTTCACAAGCCATCTTGTCGTTCCCTGGAATATGTTCCCTACGACGGAGTCATCCAAAGCAACGGCGGCGGCGATCACCGCGGCCATCTGCGTCCCGCCGCCGACTATGACCGGAACACGTTTGGCCGCGCCGACTATCATGCCGATGTTCGCGGGCATCATGGGATCACCGACGCACTCGATCGCTTTCAGCGGATCATTCGCAAGATCGCCTATCTTTATACCCGCGGCCGCAAGCGAATCGCTGACAACCTTTGTTTTCAACTCACGGGGATTGTTCGGAGAACTGCTGCTGACAAGATTCTCTTTCAGAACGCCCATGGCCATCATCACCGCCAGTGCTGTGGTTGTACCGCCGGCGCAGCTTTCGCTGACCACAATGAAATCGTACGTTTTTGAGAGCATTTCTCCGAGTATCTTTCCTCTCTCATAGGATTCGCGGACGTTCTTCACCGCTTTACCTGTAAGTATGGATTCGCCGTATGTTCCGCCGACGTCGAAGCAAGGAAGATTCGGTTTTATCTTGGTGCCGCCGTCAACTATGTACAGCGGCATATCAGTAAGCTGCAGCGCGGCCATAGTCAGCGTGGCAGGGGTCGGTATGCCTCCCGGATTTATTGGGATGCCCTTCATACAGACCGTTCTTCCGAGCACAAGCATCTCCGCGTCCGCCGCAGGCGTGAACAGCGTGAGATCGGGAGTATCGCCGGCGTCGGATATACCGGGTATGGTGGACGTCATCGTGTTACCGACGGTGCATGTGAAAACACCTCTCTTCCCCCAGATCCTTGATAATATGTTCAAAGCGACATCAGTGTTGCCGCATATACCCAACGACGGCGGAAGCTCAAGATCTTTCATTGCTCGGTCTATTACAACATAGAATATAATCGCTTGCCGTCGTACGCATGTTGCCGTTGTTTCATTTGGAATTTCTCGATGGAGATCATCACGCGTTTGCACAGACCTCTGTCCATTGCCGCTACGTTCTCGTTTGGAGTATTTGTTCAAGATCATTGCGGAAGGCAATGTGTTGGTTTGCAATACCAACCAACTGGAAAGTGACGACAAATATGCACATCATATCATCAGGACCGCATCTATGGCCTCCGCCGACCTTTCCGGAACGCCTGACAGTTTTGCATATTCCTTCCATTCGGATGCGACGGACAGCGTTCTCTCTATGATATCGTCCGGATCCCTGATACCAACATTGTCTGCAAATACATTCATATCTTTTTTTTCGATCTTCTCTAGTTTTCCGTTCACGGACATCTGGTGCCGCTGCGTCCAATAGTTGCCGGGATCGAACGCATAAGTGATATCATACGCTGGCGACAATCTCCATTTTTTGTTCCTTTCCATAAGAAACGAGAAGTTCTTCGTATGATCATCCTGATTTCTCATTATCACGTTGAACACCATTCTTCTGAACACCTGTTCAATGTCATCATACGGCATGTGCAGTCTCCGCATGATACCTGTCATTTCATCATATGAATACTTCCCGGGGATCTTGTGATCATAATGCGCCATTGCGCAGAGAGTCTGCATGTGTATCTTATCGTTACCTTTGCGGTCAAAGCGTTTCGTCATGAAATGCGTCTTGCTGCCGGCGTCTAAAAGGCGGCATTCAGTCATGTTTATATCACAAGCGGCGGCCATCTCGTGATATGCGTATTCGATGCGGCAGTATCCCTTTTTCTTTTCAGTTTCAGTATCAAACTTTATGATCCAGTATGTGTACTCATCAGGCAGATCGATCTGTCCCGATCTTATATCACCGGTGCTTTCGTTCAAAGCGACCGTCGCCTTCGCTCTGGCCCCTCCGGCAGATGTTCCCACGCTCAGAAGGTCCTGAAGGTTCGCATCACCGATATCTGCGCGGATGTTCTCTCTCAGCCGAAGAACGTCGGATGCGAGCGATGATAACGCATCCGTGTCAATGGGATCATTGACATTGGATCTGCCGACGGCCGGACGATATTCAAGCGCGCCCATCCCTCTGTTCCCGATGTAGCACAATCTGTCCAAAGGAGTGAATTCGCTCTTAAGTATTCTGTTCTCGGACAGCCAGATGTCTATCAGCGTGTTACCGTAACTGTCCGGCAGCGAATCGGACATCATCCCGGAAAGGCCGTGATACGTTTCTTTGTTCAGATAATCGAACGTGTATGTTCTTCTGGACAGCGGCATTGTCAGCGGAGCGATATCATATCCGCGGTCCAGGAACGATGGGTCGTATTGAAAATGTGCGCACATTCGTTCTCTATTCCAGTACGCATGACCTACAATACTGTCCCACAGCCTTACTTCGGTTATCTTTTCCCGCATGATATCATCTCGCTCTCTGAGGTATCTTTCCCTGAAGCTTCGCTATCATGACAGGACTCGGACCGTCATCCTTGAGCATTTCTTCCGCATGCTCCAGTATCTGAAGCCCTCTCAATACGGCGATGAATGTCGCCATCGTGACATTTTTTCCTGATTCGAGATCCCCTATGGTCTTTTTGTGTATGCCGGTGATCCTTTGAAGTTCCTCTCTGGTGATGTTACTGTTCAGCCGTATCGTCCTTAGCTTCCTTCCGATACGTCTCATTATCTCAACGTCCGATATGAAGTAAAGGTCGGCATACTGTTCCATGATAATGATGATGCGGTAACAGTAAATAATGTTTACTGATTTTAAGTTAACATAAAAGTTTATTTAATGCCTATTTTTGACGATAAATATACTTATATGTCAATTTATCAGAATAATCATCTGCCCACTGTCTGTTCATACAGTCATTATTATGACATCGAGTGCCGATGGTCTTCGAAAATCATTTGTATATGTCCTTTCTCGGACCAACACCGATCACCGGATTATCAGTTCTTTATCTTTTATCTCTGCGATAACTCGATAATCGCCGATTCGGTATCTCCATGTTCCCGCATGGGTTCCGTGCAACGCTTTCCCCATGCTTATCGGATCTTCACATCCGGCAAGATTCTCTTCTATCCATGACATTATCCTCAATGAGATGTGAGGATCCATCTAGATATTTTATCACGGATGTCTTATAAATCACACGATAGGTCATCTGAAGCCGAGCTCTCTCATTGCTTCCTCATGGGTCATCGTATCGGGATTTTTCTTAAGATCTTCGAGCGCCTCATCCGCGGCCTTTGCGTTCAACTCGCCCTCCATCCACTCTGCGATACTCTATAAGATCCGCTATCGTCATGCTTTTCGTTTCGGCATACATCAGCATGACCTTCATCTGATCATCTGTCATGTCAACGGATATAGTCATTTTACCACTGATTCTGCTATAATTTCTGTGATAAAACTATCTGTCATGACGGTATGACTCCGGTTAAAGATGAAAGACCTCCGCAGGGTTTTCCGCATTCAGTATATCTGCAGGGCAATTGTTATTCATCGTATTTTCAATTTCTGAGAGTACGATCGCTATCTGATCATCTGTGATTCGAACACGGTTGTCTTTGGATCCGTCAGTCGTAACATATACTTTATTTATCCATAATTATTGACGAAATGCATGGGTAGTAAGACCGGTTTTCCATTCACTGCCATAGTCGGGCAGAACGAGATGAAAAATGCACTCATATTGAATGTCATAAATCCTTCCATCGGAGGGGTCCTCATACGCGGAGAAAAAGGAACCGCGAAATCAACGGCCGTACGTTCTCTTGCTGAACTTCTTCCCGAACGCAAGGTATCGAAATGTCCGTTCAGGTGCGTTGTCTCACAGCAGGATGAACTGTGTCCGTACTGCAAGGAGTCATCGGTCAGCGGAAGCATGGAAGAGGAAACGGTTGACATGTCCGTGGTCGAACTCCCGCTCAGTGCGACGGAAGACCGGGTAGCGGGAACGCTGGATCTGGAGTTCGCGCTGAAAACGGGAAAGAAAAGATTTGAACCGGGAGTGTTGGCAAAAGCGAACGGAAATATCCTTTACGTGGATGAGGTGAATCTGCTGGACGACCATCTTGTCGATCTTCTTCTGGATGCGGCGGCCATGGGCAGGAACTACGTTGAACGTGAAGGCGTCTCGTTTTCACATCCGTCCAAGTTCATCCTGGTAGGGACAATGAATCCGGAGGAAGGAGACCTCAGGCCGCAGTTACTCGATCGTTTCGGCATGGCGGTGGACGTGAAAAGCGAGAAGGACGTGGACACCAGGATAGAGGTCATTAAAAAACGCCTTGAATTTGAAAGGGACCCGGACGCGTTCGCCGAGAAGCACTCGAATGAGCAGAATGTCCTGAGAAAGAGGATAGACGCGGCCAAATCGTTGCTTAAGGAAATGGAAATTGATGACGGGGCAATGAGAATGGCAGTTGAAGCGTCACTGTACTTCGGAGTGGACGGACATAGGGCAGATATAACTTTACTGAAATCGGCGTCCGCATATGCGGCGTTCTACGGCCGGGAAAAGACGATAAAGGAAGATGTTGCGAGCATAGCGAATCTTGTGCTTACGCACAGAATGAGAAGGAACCCCTTCCAGGAATCCACGATAGATACAGAGGAGCTGAACAAGTGGATAAAGAGCCTCTGAGCGGTTTTCCGTTCTCTGCCGTTCTCGGTGCGGATGAAGTCAAGAAAGCGATAAAATGTTTACTTGTCTCTCCGGGAATAAGGTCCGTGCTCGTGCAGGGCACATCCGGATCGGCAAAGACAACGCTCGTGAGATCGATATCCCGTATTTCTGAGAAAAAGGTGATCAATCTTCCGCTCAACGCAACGGAAGGACAGGTAACAGGGGCCCTTGACATCGAAGAGACGATAACAAGCGGAACGAAGAAGATACTTCCCGGTCTGATAAGCAGAGCGGACGGGAACATACTGTATGCGGACGACGCGAATCTGATGGATCGCTCCATCCTCGGAAGTATACTAAAAGCGGCGTCCGGCGAAGAGATAACGGCGGAACGCGAAGGAATATCATGGAAATACACGAGCGGCATGAAATTCATAGCAACGATGAATATCCTTGAAAATCCGATGGACGAGCAGCTTTTGGATATGTTCGATGTCTGCGTTGACATCGGAAACATAACAAACGAAAAAGAAAGATATGAAATAGTCCGCAGGAGAACGGAGTTCGACAGGGACAAAGAAAATTTTCATAAAATTTACGAAGAAGACGATGCGAAAGTATCCGGAGAAATAAACACCGCCGCCGCACGTATTGAATTCGTTTCGATATCGGACGATCTGCTGAGAGTGATAGCCGAACTCTGCAGCAAAGTTGGAGCGGAAGGACACAGAGGAGACATAGCAACAACGAACGCATCCATGGCGCTGGCAGCCCTCAACGGAAGGGATGAGGTTATACTGGAAGATGTCAAAGATGCCGCAAAAATGTGTCTGAGGCACAGGATGACCGAAGTTCCGGAAGAAGAGAATGAGAAGAGATCATCGGAACCGAACACCGAACAACCGGATGCGGATGCGGACATGACGCCGGATGACATCGGAACCGGAGGCAACGATGAAGACGGCGGAACGGGCGGCGATGACACGGAAATGGTATTCTCAATAGGCAACACGTTCAGCGTCATCGATTTCACGGAATTGAGAAGTTTCAGAGATGTCAATGCAAGATCGTACGGCAAACACGGAAAGACAAAAAGCACAATGTGCAAAGGCCGTTACATAAGATCAAGGATTTCCTCGGACCACAGGGACATAGCGATAGACGCAAGCATGCGTGCGGCCGCACCGTATCAGAAATTCAGGAAAAAGGACGGTTTGGCGATAGTGCTTGAGATGAGCGATCTCAGACAGAAGGTAAGGGAAAGAAAAAGCGGTGCATCAATAATGTTCGTGGTGGACGCAAGCGGATCCATGGGTGCAAGAAAAAGAATGGTATCCGTAAAAGGAGCGGTGTTCTCGCTTCTGAAGGAATCTTACAAGAACAGAGACAAGGTAGGCTTGACAGCATTCAGGCGCGATTCCGCCGAAGTACTGTTACCGTTCACAAAAAGTGTCGATTTTGCGTACAGAAAACTGAAGGATATGCCGACGGGAGGAACAACGCCGCTTGCGGCCGCACTTCTCAAAACATACACGGAACTGAAAAAAGAGAAACGCATGCGCCCGAATGAAAGGTATTACGTCGTTCTGGCAACGGACGGACGTGCGAATGTGGCGATGTCCGGGGGCGATGCGTTCAGAGATGCTTTATCAGCGGCAAGACACATAGGAAAAGAAGCAACGGCGTCATGGATAGTCGTTGACACCGGAACAGGATATCCGCATACTGACAACGCGTTGAACATATGCAAAGAACTGAACGGAATATATCTTAAACTGGAAGACCTGAATTCGGACGGTCTGGCACACAGAATAAAGACGATCACCGGAAGGGGATACGCATGATAATAGTAAACATAATATGTGACGCACACGACTCTGAATTCACAATGAATGCGGCCGCACGCCTGATTGCCGCAGATCATTCCATAGATGTGCGTCAGTATTTCACATCCGAACTGGACGGCGAAGAGAGAGTGTTCCGTGATTCGCTGTCGCAGATGAAGGATGCTTACATGGTATTCGTAAGAATGCACGCGGGGATCACATATTTCAAAAAATTCGACAAGCTGAAGGATTTCCTGCT
The DNA here is from genome assembly GCA_009780575.1 of Candidatus Methanomicula labiotermitis. Classification (GTDB taxonomy): domain Archaea; phylum Thermoplasmatota; class Thermoplasmata; order Methanomassiliicoccales; family Methanomethylophilaceae; genus Methanomicula; species Methanomicula labiotermitis. The sequence continues at coordinate 13,446 of WQZU01000009.1, read as the reverse complement.
GAAGAACAACATCCCGGCGTTCATTGAAAGTGAAGTGAAAGAGGAGATGACCGAAAACCGTTCCCTGTTCACGGGAACGGATGAAGATTATTTGATAATCAGATCATATGTGGAATTGGGCGGAGACGACAACGAGTTCAATCTTCTGTTGCGTCTGTTACGCGATTCAAACAACCTGGACATTGAACCCGAGCCTCCCAAGAGGAGACAGGCCCAAGGGATATACGTACCCGGAAAAGGAATGTCCGATGACGATCATGTGCATACATCAAACGATATTCCCGCGGTAGGACTGATAATAAATCAGATATCGGTTGTCGGAAAGACCACAGGACATATAGATTCTCTGATAAACGAGCTGAGATCAAAGAAAGTCAATGTGATACCGGTGTTCGTGACACCGAATCCCGGCGAGATAACGGGGTCGATCGGAATAAACGGTTCATTGAGGAAATATATGATGCGCGACGGAAAATCGATCGTCGATTCGGTGATAGTGACACTCGGTTTCTCACAGCTGTGCATGTCATCACCCGGTGACGGTTCCCACGCGGAAGTTGAGAACATCTTCGCGGAAATGGGCGTTCCGTTCATACAGGCGTCACAATTATTCGGTTCAAAGGAAGACTGGAACAGAAATTCCGGGTTCGGGCCGTTCGAAATATCAATGAACATATTCTGGCCGGAGTACGACGGTCAAATAATATCATTCCCGTTCTCTTCGCGCGAACGTTACGAGAGCGGTTCCGGAACGTTTGCGATAGAGGACAGAGTATCCGCGATATCCGAATTGGCGGTGAATTGGGCAACGCTGAGAAGAACGCCCGCAAAGGACAGGAAGGTTGCGATACTGCTGCATCAGAATCCTCCCCGGAATGACATGATAGGAGGAGCGTTCGGACTGGACGCGCAGGAAAGCACGATCGTTCTGATGAAGGAATTGAAAAACAATGGATACACGATCGACAGCATACCGGAAAGCGGGCAGCATCTGACGTCAATGATACTTGCGGGCGTTTCCAACGACACCGAGTGGTTATCGGCCGAAGAAATGAGAAAACGGTGTGCGGCCTTTGTTCCGACGGGCACATATGCAAAATGGTTCTCATCCGTAGATGCGGATTGCCGTGACGGTATGCTCAGAGACTGGGGGAACATACCCGGTGAAATACATACGACCGACGGCGGTATCGTGATACCCGGAATAAAGAACGGAAATATTTTCATAGGACTGCAGCCGAACCGCGGGATGGGCGACACAGGAGACATTTACCACAGTCAGGACATAACCGCTCCGCATAATTATCTGGCGTATTACAGATGGCTCACGGATGAGTTCAAAGCTCAGGCGATAATACACATGGGCTGCCACGGAACATTGGAATGGCTGCCCGGGAAAGGGAACGCGGTATCGGGGAAATGTTTTCCCGATGCGGTATTCGGACATGTTCCTCATATTTACCCGTATACAATAAGCAATCCCGGCGAAGGGGTGCACGCAAAACGGAGGACCTGCGCGGTCATCGTCGATCATCTGATCCCGGCACTCGCACGCGCGGAAGGTTACGGCGAACTTTCGGAAACGGAATCGTTGGTTCAGGAGTATCTGAGAGCAAGATCAGCAAACCAAAAAGACAAATGCGAAAGCCTTGCGAACACAATATTCGATATGTGTGCGAGATCATCAATGCTCGACGACATCGGACTGACGCAGCATTCCGATCCTGAGGAACTTGAGGAAAGGATCGAAACGCTTTACGATTACATCTGCGCGGTAAAGGACAACATCATCAAGGACGGACTGCACATAATGGGGATACCGCCGTCGGACGAGAGACTCGATGAGATGGTCTATTCTCTTACACGGATCAGGAACGGCAGCGTCCCGTCACTGAGATCGGCGATGGCGGGTGCGATGAAAATTGATTTAGAAAAGGCGATGAACAATCCGTCGGAGATGAATGCCTGCGGAACGCTCAACGGTGAACTCATTGACAAAGCGGATAATGCGGCAATGGAACTGATAATAAAGATGAGAGCACTCGCATTCAGAAAAGAGGATTGCATCAAGACCGCGGATACGGCATCGGACGAAGTACGAAGCGTGATATCTCTGATATGTGACAGCATAGTCCCAATGCTTTTACGGACGACCGAAGAGATAGACGGTTTCATCAAAGCATTGAACGGAGGATATGTCCTTCCCGGCCCTTCGGGATGTCCTACCAGAGGAAACGCCCACCTTTTACCGACAGGGCGCAATTTCTATTCCATCGATCCTGCGGGAATACCGACGCAGTCATCCTGGGAAACGGGAAGGAAGATGGCCGATGTGATGATAGACCGTCACGTCAGGGATAACGGAACGTATCCCATGCAGGTGGGGATCGTAATATGGGCCACGGACACCATGAAGACCGGAGGAGACGATATCGCGTACGTACTTTGGCTGCTGGGCATAAGACCGGTATGGTCGGCATCCGGAAGTGCGGTAACGGATACAGAAGTGATTCCGCTTGAAGAACTCGGACGCCCGAGGATAGACGTAACAATGAGAATAAGCGGTCTGTTCCGTGATTCATTTCCGAATCTTATCGAACTGATGGATGATGCCGTGAAGAAGATATCGGAACTCGATGAAAGCGACGATAATAATTATCTGCTGCGCAATCTCAGAAAAGATATAACGGATTCAATGGCGGAAGGATTGGACGCGGCAACAGCGAAAAGAAAGGCGCGCATAAGGATATTCGGAGATCCGCCGGGAACATACGGCGGCGGGGTCGATGTGCTGATCAATTCATCGCAATGGAAAGAGAGAAAGGATCTGGCGGACGCATACATAGAATGGGGAGGCTACGCGTACGGACGCGAGGTCCGCGGAGAAGACATGAAAGATTTCTTCAGGAAAAGACTGAGCGGCATTGACGTGACAGTGAAAAATCATGAATCCCGAGAACTTGACGCTCTCGACAACGATGACGATTACATTTTCCTGGGAGGACTCAACGCCGCAGTCGAAGCGTATTCGGGAAAGCAACCGACATCAATGATCGGAGACAGTTCGGATCCGGAAAGACCGGTTGCCAGGACGCTTCAGGAAGAGTGCAAATTCATTTTCAGAAGCAGAGTCTTGAACCCGAAATGGGTGGACGGATTGAAAAGACACGGATACAGAGGCGTTCAGGAGATATCGAATCTGGTGGAATTCTCGTTCGGATGGGATTCCACCTCGGATATGATGGAGGACTGGATGTACAAGTCGCTTGCGGACAATTTCCTTTTTGACGGTGAGAATAAGGAATGGATAGAGAACAACAATCCCGATGCGCTGAGACACATCACATCAAGGCTGCTTGAAGCGATAGAGAGAGGAATGTGGAACGCCGACTCCGAAACAGCAGAAAGACTGCGTTCACTGTTCCTTGGCGCGGAAGACATACTCGAAAGGGCCAACGACAGGAAGGAATGATCTCTCTCCGAGTTTCATGGGTTTTCAAGTTCGTGCAGTATTATCGTACACGTTTCTTTCAATGCAGGTATTTTTTCTTTCACCGTTTTCCACAATATGTTCAAGTTTATTCCTTCGTATGCGTGAGTGATCACGTCTCTCATTCCGGCTATATTTCTCCACATGGTTTCCGGAGTTTTCTCCTTTATTTCCTTTGATAAACGTTTCACGTATTCACCTATCTGAGATATACTGAAAGAACAGGTATGTTGGTAGTCAACATCGCTTAAGAATTTTTTTTGATCGTCACCGAATCTGTTCACAGCATTTTCGATGTTACTACAGTATTTGATGATAATCTTCAGTATTTTCTGATTATCATTGTCGAATAGGGACAGCCCCTCGCGGGGCCGCCCCCTTCCCAGAACCGTACGTGACACTTTCGCGTCATACGGCTCAAGCCGAAGTCAACCGTGTTTCTCACGGCAGTTCACATTGCGATGCTTTTATCTCTGTACCCTCTCTCCAATTCTACCTTATTCAGTGCTTTCCGCATCTCAAGGTATTCAATGTCGATGTATGGATTCAGTGATTTCCTTACCTTTATATGCCGTCTTATTTTCACATTCTTTACATCAAGGAGTTCGTTCTCGTCTGTACGAAATACCCATTTCCTCGTACCTTTCCTGTGCCAATATCTGTCCATTACCCGCCATTTACCCTTCTTCCTGTGTCTTCGCAGTGCCCATTTCTTCACTATGTGGAACAACTGTTCCCCGACCTGTCTGAAGGCTTCATTGGAAACGGTTGTCTTGTGGTAGTTCGTCCATCCCATCAGTATCGGATTGAGTATCGATATCATCTCATCCTGAGACAACGCCTTTCCCTTTCCGAGTACCACGTCACGGATTTTCTGTACCGCCGACCTTATCGAGTCATTTGATGGTTTGATTAGAAGTTTGCCCTTGTATTTCCTGAACTCCCATCCGAGGAAGTTGAACCCGTCATCTATGTGAGTGACGAGCGTCTTCTCTTCGGAGAGTTCAAGTCCGCGTTCTCCTAAGAACGCGACAAGCACTTCTTTCGCTTCCATCGCCCTCTCCTTTGTCGGGGCGGTCAGTACGAAATCATCCGCATAGCGGACGATGTTCACTTTGGAGTTCTTTCCGAAGTGTTCTCTTATGCAGGTTTCCATTCCGTTGAGGGTCATATTCGCCAGCGTGGGGGATATTACTCCGCCTTGCGGTGTGCCTTCCTCATTCGGGAACAGTCTCTCATTGAAAACGAAACCTGCTTTCAGAAACCGTTTCAGGATACGTTTATCTGTCTGGATGTTGTTCATAAGCCATTCGTGGCTGATACGGTCGAAACAGCTCTTTATGTCGCCTTCGAGAACCCATGTTGAAGATGTCTTTTTGGCTAACAGGGTGAACAGCTGTTCTCTCGCATCCTGACAGCACCTGCCTTTCCTGAATCCATACGAATCCGGGTCGGCGGTCGCTTCCTACACAGGATCCAACGCCATCTGATACAAGGCCTGCATCGCGCACGGTCGCGCATTGTAGGGATGCTCAAAGGTCTGAGCTTTCCGTTCCTTTTGGGAATGTGTACGCGTCTCAGCGGTTTTGCTCTGTATCGTCCGACGTTAAGGGATTTCACGGCATCCATTTTCACTTTGGGCATCATCCACAATTCGTTGTCAACGCCTGCCGTGTGTTTGCCTTGGTTTGTCGTTACTCTTTTCACCGCCAATGCCTTGGCATAGAACGAATGGGCCAACAGATACTGAAGACGTTTCACAAGGTTTTTATCGCCTTTTTGCTGAGCCTTGGAAATCCTGTACTGCATACGGCTGACGTAGGCTTCCGCCTTTTTCCAGTCGATGGTCTCCCATCTGTCTGGGTCATCTCCGAGGTTCTCGATTTTACTCGCAATTGAATCACTCTTCCTTGCCGTCATACCTTACTCTCCTTCCGAAGCGGTACGTCTGCCTTCGAGTGATGCATAAGCACCTATCCGCTCCGTTACAGAGCGACATTTGCTTCTTACCGCCTCCTGTTCCCGCTGTCCTGTTTGCTTTCTCGCGATTGCATATCTCTCCGTTGTTAGGAGAGAGGGACATCGGGGTTCCCGTGTTCCATGAGGAAGACCATTGCGAGAGGTTTAGGTGGTGACTATAGACCGCGGATGTTCGTCTGTTCGTTCAGATGCATCAAAACTCACCCGAACCTTATCCGATACCGTTTTGGTGAGAGCGTCGTCCATCTGTCGATGGAGCCATTTCGGTTTTCGCTCTTTCAAACTGACGACCCTTACGTCACTTCACTTTACATTCACCGTGCCCCTCGACCCTTGCGGACAGCATATCGCCGAACCGACACCTTTCCGCTTCGTCTCACAGGCTTCGAACATTCCCGTTACCGAGATTGCACGCTGCGATAGGGTCAAGACTGAACAGATAGTCTGGTCTTTCCGTATTTCTTACGTTTCGACATTCCTCCTCATAGCTTATCACGTCGCACCCTAATCCATTCGCCGGTCTTTTTACTGCCCGTCCGCATTATCAGTCCTTTTTCGATCAAAGAGTTCAGTATCCTTCTGACGGACATCTCGGAAATTCCGGATGATGCGGACATCTCTTTTACCGTCATTGTGGAATCGCCGCATATCATCGCGTACACTCTTGATTCGATGCCGGTCATGTCTTTGATGCCGTGTATCGCTGAAGTTACGTTCCTTGTCCGCTCCCGAAAGAACGTAACTATGAAGTCTGTCCCTTCTTCCTTTATCTCCGGTGCGGGGCACCCGTATTCTTCGCAAAGTCTCTGCATCTTCTTTATTCCGGCGCCGAAACTCTCGACCAGTCCGGCTACCCTGAACGCATTTGCGATGGCTTTGTTTCTGGCCACCGAACGCCCGGACATCACTTTTCCATGTCTGTTCCCCATGGCAGCATGCCCGGCGACAGGATCTCCACTTTATCATCATATACGGAAACAAATGAAGCACTCTCATGCAGCGTGTAATTCCGATGGACCGCGAGGTTCAGGAGCGCTTCCCTCAGCGCATCTTTCGGTATCTCGAAAACATCTTTCCTGTACAGACCGTTCAGTTCCATGCCCACGTGTATGTTCGACAATACAAAGTTCTGTGCGTTTTCTACCTGTTTGATAATGGAACCGTCGTATTCCTTCCTGTCGAGAACGATGCTTCTGTCCTTTTTGAACAGTCCGCACCGAATGCTTGCATGGCAGAGGGGGTTTTCGCCGCACATGAGGGCGAATGCGTTTGTCGCATGTATCTCGTTCCCGGATTGAACGAGGAGCCTCATATTCAGTAAATCGACTTTCGTAAATTTTCTTTCGCTGTGTTTCCCGAGAATCGCGCATACTTCCGATATCCGATCGTCGGTCGCTTCGAAATCGCTGCATATCTGTTCATCGAACGATCTGTTCTTCCCCGACATTCTCAGGTCATTGATGACCTCTGCCGATGCGAGAACGGATGTGGCGCCGATGCGTACATAGGTTCCTTTGAGTACGCCTTCGCTTTTCAGATGATACGGTCGGGCGCCGCTTTCGTTGATCTCGATCACGATAACGCTCTTACCCTTGATCGTCGTCAGGAATATGTTGGGCATCAGCTGCGGATGACATCCGGCGTTTATGCAGTCCGCTATGGAATCCATGAGTCCGAATATCTCGCCGTCCGGAACTCCCGTAACCTTGCGATCCTCTCTCACGCCGATGACGATCTTCCCTGATGATGTGTTCGCAAAAGCGACGGCTGTCTTCAAGAACGAATGATGGTCGTCCGAGAATTTTTCCTTCAGCTCCAGCCTCTTGCCCTCTCCCGCCGATATCTCTTCTTCGAGCGTTACCATATTCTTCATGATGCCCATAGGTGCACGGTTTTACTATATAGTTTATCACACGCAAATATTTTACTGTGAGACGATCGTTAAACTGGATATTCGCATCACTTGCGCATCTTACATCGGTATCTCCTACTTGGAACGTAATGGAATTGTAGGGTTTTCCTTATAGAGACCGAAATTCTGCGCAGATTCGAAAAGATGTCTCTTTCGGCAGCTTTTTATCCTTTTCCCATATAGAGAGGAGCGAATACCATGACGCTCAGAATGGCGATCCCCAACAAAGGAAGGCTCAGCGAGAGGGCCGTCGAACTTATCCAGAAATCAGGACTGGACCTGGGAGAGGAATGGGGCAGGCGGCTTTACGTTAACGTCAGGAACCAGGATATCGAGGTTATGTTCGTCCGCGCTCAGGACATACCCGGGTTCGTTGCGGACGGCGCAATGGACCTGGGCGTAACGGGAATCGACATGGTTGCCGAATCGGGGCAGAATGTTGATACTCTCACGGAACTCGGTTTCGGACACTGCCGTCTTTCGGTTGCGGTTCCCGAGTCGTCCGGAATAAAGAATGTCGGCGAGATCGCGGAAGGATGCCGGGTAGCGACATCCTTCCCCAATCTTACGAAAAAATTCTTCGCCTCGAAAAATAAGAAGGTGAATATAGTGAACGTATCCGGCGCCGCCGAGATAATGCCGTACATGGGGATGTCGGATGTCATCGTGGATCTGGTGTCAAGCGGTTCCACGCTTAAAACGAACAGATTGGTTGCAATAGAGGATATAATCACTTCTCAGGCTGTCATCATCGGCAACAGGAATTCCGTGAAGACGAAGAAGGACGCCGTTTTCGGGATCGTCAGTTCAATAGAGAGCGTCATGGCTGCCGAGAGCAGGAAATATCTTATGGCAGTCATACCGAAAAAGGAACTTCCGAATGTGCAGAGAATGTTCCCCGGGGTCGCCGGCCCGACCGTGATGAACATCGCCGGCCGCGACGATATGCTTGCCATACACGTTGTCATAGACAAAAAGGAAGTTTACGATTCGGTTAACACGCTGAAGAAGATGGGCGCAAAAGGAATACTGACGCTGCCGATAGACAGGCTGGTGCCCTGATGTCCATGGAATGGATGCGGAGCACCGCGCGGCATTTCCGTAAATATTACAACCCGGACGTCGGAGACGCCGTAAGGATGGACACCAACACGAACGTCCTCGGATCCAACCCAGCGGCAATGAGATTCCTCGAATCGAGCAGGATGGACCTGAACGATTATCCGAACACGTATTCCGATAATCTGAGAGACGCGCTCGCCGACCTGTATTCGCTTGAACGGGACAACTTCGTTGTCGGCGCCGGCTCCGATGAGGTTTTGGACGTGGCGTTCAAAACGTTCACGGAATGGGGCGAGAACGTCATCGTTCCTGTGCCGTCGTACACTCTTTACGATTATTTCGTGAGCATGAACGGCGGAAAGGCGTACGCGGTCGACCTGGATGAGGATTTTCAGCTTGACGTCGATGCGATGCTCGTTCCGGACGGAAAGATGATCATAATGCCGTCTCCGAACAATCCCACGGGCAACTCGTTCAGAGAAAAAGATATGATCGAAATACTGGAAAGATCGAAAGGGCCGGTGATCATTGACGAAGCATACGGAGAATACGCCGGAAGATCGATGATCCCGAAAGTTGATGAGTTCAAAAATCTCATCGTTATGCGGACGTTCTCAAAAGCGTATGCAATGGCGGGTTTACGAGTAGGATACAGCGTTTCCAACAAGAACATATCGGATATGATGAACTGCGTGAAAATTCCGTATTCACTTAACATGATGAGCGAGGGTGCAGCGATAGCTGCCGTCAAAGATCAGGATTTCATAAAGAGGAGTGTGGAACTCGTGAACAAGAACCGCGGACCTTTGGTCAGCGGTCTTAAGAAAATGGGTTTCGAGCCGTTCCCTTCCGATTCGAATTTTATATTGGCGAGATCTCCGATAGATCATGAGGCGATGGCCGGCGGCCTGAAAGGGAAAGGCATCCTAATAAGAGATTTCGGATCCAAAAGAAGAACGGAGAACTGTGTGCGCACCACCATAGGTACGAAAGAGCTGAATGACCTTCTTCTCAGAAAGATGGAAGAGGTCATATCCGAAACAGAAAGGTAAGAATATGCTGGTGATACCTGCCGTTGATATACTCGATCGTAAAGTGGTGCAGCTTGTCGGCGGTATACCCGGAACTGAGATGGTCGTTATCCCGGACCCGGTCGAAGCGGCCGGATCATGGATAGAGAAAGGAACGAAGGCGCTGCACGTTGTCGACCTGGACGGTGCGTTCGGAAAAGAGAATAACATACCTGTGATAAAAAAGATAATAAAGCGTTGTGATATACCCGTTAATGTCGGCGGCGGTATAAGGAGCGAAGAAACGATAAGAGAGCTCCTTGACGGCGGAGCGGACAAAGTGATCATCGGAACAAAAGCCGTGAAAGACCATGATTGGTTGAAGGACATGGCATCAAAATTTCCTGACAGGCTGCTGTTGGCAATGGACACCAAAGGCGGAAAGATAGCGATCGGCGGATGGCAGGAAGGTTCGCCCGTATCGGTGGATGAGATGTTCCGCGTCATAAAGGATCTGCCTCTTGCCGGAATACTCAACACCAACGTGGACGTGGAAGGCAAAGGCAAAGGTATAGACGAAGCGCAGGTCAGGGACTTCATTTCCAGAAGTCCCCATCCCGTGACCGCCTCCGGAGGCGTCACGACAATTGACGATGTCAGGAAACTTGACGCTGCGGGAGCGGTCGCGGCCGTGGTTGGGGTTTCCGTCTACACAGGGCTTTTGGAGCCGTGGAAATGGGATTTACCGTGGGAATCTTCTATCTAAAGGATATCAGATTTAAATAACTATAGTACGTTCCCTGTAATATGAAGCATCCGTGCGAAATAGTCGTCGTAGATATACTTCCTGTGGTAAGAAAAGAACTTTCGATCGAACTGATAAAGGTGCATAAGATGACAATGGCCGATGTCGCTCGACTTTTCAAGGTCTCAGGTACCGCGGTATCGCAGTATGTCAACGGCATAAGAGGAGACAGCGACCTCATTGAGAATAGTCCCTTTAACGGGAAATTCATGGAGGCCATAGCAACATCCGCAGAAAAGCTTGCGAATAAGAAAAGCGATATCGCGAAAGAGCTTTGCCATATCTGCGCCATTGTGAAGGAGATGGGAATAATCGAGCACATATACGGAAATAACAAGGACGAGATACCCGTCTCAGAGTGTAAGAACTGCCCCTTGGATAACATCTGATGCCTGAATCGGTTCCGAGTGTGTTCAATAAGATAATTCTTATACAGACTCTCCGATAACAGGTGCGGATGAATATGAAGGGACGAATATCGAAGATAGAGCGCAAGACGAAAGAGACGGATGTCTCCGTAAGCATCAACCTCGACGGGTCCGGAAAATATGATGTCAGGTGCGGCAACGCATTTCTGAAGCATATGACGGAGACGCTGTCAAGATATTCATCCGTGGACATATCTTTGAAAGCCGAAGGGGACGACGACCATCATCTGGTCGAAGACGTCGGAATAACGCTGGGAATGGCGTTCAGGGACGCCGCGGAAGGCGGACCGATAGAAAGAATGGCAACGAAGACCGTTGTCATGGATGATGCCATGGTAACCGTATCGTTAGATATGGTAGATCGTCCGTATGCGGACATCGACTGTCCTGACACGCTGTACAATCACTTCTTCAGAAGTTTCGCTATGTCCTCGGGTATGACATTGCATATACTCCTAATGAGAGGGTTCGATGAACATCATATAATCGAAGCGAGCTTCAAAGCGCTCGGAAAGGGGTTGAAAGACGCTCTGAAGAAAAGGGACGCGGAACTCAGCACTAAGGACAAGGCAGCTGTGAAAGGTGTTTGATCCATGACCGTTAAAAAAATAATACCTTGTCTGGACATGAAAGACGGGAGAGTCGTCAAAGGCGTGAAATTCCGGGATGTGAAAGAGGTCGGCGATCCTCCCGCGTTTGCGTCTAGGTATGAGAAAGACGGCGCGGACGAGGTCGCATTCCTTGATATATCCGCAACCGCCGAAGGAAGGCAGACGATGCTCAGAGCGGTCGCGGCGACCGCTGAGGTCCTCACGATTCCGCTTACGGTCGGCGGCGGCATAAGATCGAAGGACGATGCGGATGAGGTTCTCAAAGCCGGAGCGGACAGAGTGTCAATAAACTCCGCCGCCGTTTTGTCTCCGGGTATAGTGAAAGAATGCGCGGACGCGTTCGGAAGCGATCGCCTTATAATTGCCATAGATGCCAAGAAAGAAGGAAACGGATGGATCGTATACACGCATATGGGAATGCGGTCGTCCGGCATTGATGCGGTTGAGTGGGCGCAAAGGATGGAAGACCTCGGAGCAGGCGGAATATTGCTCACATCGGTGGATGCGGACGGCGTGAAGGAAGGATACGATATCCCGCTTACGGCAGCCGTCGCATCCGCGGTAAGTATACCGGTGACGGCATCCGGCGGCTGCGGGTCGATGGAGCACATATACGATGTTCTGACAAAGACCGAGGCCGCATCGGCGCTGGCAGCCTCAATATTCCATTACAACGAATGCACCGTATCGGATGTGAAAAGATATCTGCGCGGCAAAGGAGTTAGTGTTCGTCTATGAAATATGATCAGAACGGCCTGGTAACCGTTGTTGTCCAGGATTTTGTGTCCGGTGAGGTCCTCATGGTCGCATGGGCGAACGAGGAATCCGTGAAACTTATGAAAAAGACCGGATACACGCATTTCTGGTCAAGAAGCAGAAAAAAGCTGTGGAAGAAAGGCGAAGAATCCGGTAACGTTCAGAAGATAATCTCAATGCAGACCGACTGCGACGGCGACACGCTTCTCGTGCGCGTTGAACAGACCGGAGGAGCGTGTCACACCGGAGCGGCGTCATGTTTCAACGAAGTGATATTCGGAAGCACAAAGAACACGTCGGCGGTCATTCCGGAACTCGGAAGGGTCATGAAGGAACGCAGAATGAATCCGACTGCGGAAAGCTACACGTGTAAATTGTTCGACGATGAGAACAGGATGTGTAAAAAGATCATTGAAGAAGCGGGAGAATTCATCCTGTCCGTGAAAGACGGGAAAGAGGATGAGATGTCCTGGGAGCTTGCGGATCTGATATATCACACAATGGTGGCCATAGAGAAAACAGGGCTTCCGATGGAAAAGGTCTATGAAAAACTTTCGGAGAGGAGAGAATGAGAATAGAACTTCACGCCCACACCATACTTAGCGACGGCGAACTGACGCCGTCGGAACTCGTCAGAAGGGCGATGGTGCTCGATCATGACGCTATTGCGATAACAGATCACGTTGATATGACGAACATTGACATCGTCGTTCCCGCGATCCTTAAAGCAACGGAACTGACCGACGATTACATCAGGACGATACCGGGCGTGGAAATAACGCACGTTCCTCCGAAGCAGATGGACAGGGTCATCAGAAAAGCGAAAGAACTCGGAGCCCAATGGATAGTTGTGCACGGCGAGACGCTTGCCGAACCGGTCATGAAAGGTACTAACCTCGCGGCCGCCGCGAACCCGGATGTCGATGTTCTTGCGCACCCCGGTCTTGTGACGGAAGAAGAGATACGGAAGGCCACCGAGAATGACATCCTCATAGAGATCACTGGACGTCCGTTCCATAACATAACGAACGGTCACGTTGTAAGCGTTGCAAGGAAGATCGGAGCGGCGATGGTCGTTAACTCGGATTGCCACGCGCCCGGCGACCTCCTGAATGAAGAGGATGCAATAAAAATCGCAATGGGAGCCGGAATGACCGTGAAGGAAGCGAAGGAAGCGGTATCCATGACGCCGCTGAAAGCGATAAAGAAGCTTGACCTGTGATCTCCGATCATTTCAATTCTTTCAGAATTTAGCGATCGCATTTAATCGGCATCTTTACCGTCGAATCGAGTAGGAAGTAGATGATTAATTCATCTACCGTCCTCTCACACCACCCATCATACCGTTCGGTAATGGGCGGTTCGAACATCTTTCCTTTATCTTTTCCCAAT
>WQZU01000008.1 GCA_009780575.1 Candidatus Methanomicula labiotermitis | reverse complement strand
CTTTTTATGTGATCCGCGACGATCTTATCGAAACGTCTGAACTTTGCATCGGCCATCATTCGGTCAAGTTCCGGCCTTTTCTTGTTCGCGCCCGAAACTTCATCCTTGTATCGGTCGAATACTTCGTATTTGCGCATTTCCGCGAACTGTTCGAGTTTTATCAACTGGTTTTCGTTGTGCTGGATGTCGCCTTTCTTCGAAACCCTGGCGTACAATGCAACTCTCAAGCGCAGACCTCCATGGCTAGAAATGAACGGCGGAGATCGTCCGCGTAACCCCCTTGTCGACGTATAGCCTTACTGAGCTCGCGACGAACATATTTCCAAAATATGCGTTGCTCGGCATTCTCAGCATTTTTTATCAGGTCATAAATCTGTTTGTAACCGAAATTAGAATAATGCACCCAAGATTCAATCATGATGCGGGCGAGGCGGCGTTTGTGCTCCGGGATCATATCAAGATAATACTGCTCGATCAGATGCGAATCTTCGTCGATGTTGTCGTAAGTGATGATTATGATGTTCCGTACTTCTTTCCAGAAATCAGGATCTATGCGCGTAGATATGAGATACTCGACGTGCTCTAGTGCCTTATGCCGTCGTTGCTTCATTATCTCGCGGGCCCACTGTGTCGGAGTGCGCGGAGTCATCCGTACATCACATCCCTTGCACCGGCGGCCGAGATGCCATCGGACATTTCGACGAGAGTGTGTACTTGACCTTCCAATTCGATTGTCTGCTTCTTGGCGATAAGTTCCGCAGAGTATATGTTGTCTTTGAGAATGTCAACAATCAAACGGCTCTTTTTCTTCATTTGCAGCAGTTCTTCCTCGGATGCGTCCTGTCTTTCGACGATCAGAGAATCGTTCGTGTAGAGTTGAACGATGTGTTCCGGCGATTCACACGCGATGTCTGTTGCCTCTGCATCCGTCAGTTCGATCTCGCTTCCGCCTTTGGATGTGTCGAGCTTTATCGTAGCATTCTCTTTGACATTATCCCGATTGATCCTTTCTATCAGTGGATGGTTCGGGATACCTGCTTCTCCTCCAATGCCTCTTATCTCCGGTTCCGTGAACTTCCATCCGTGCGGCCTGAGAAGTTCCATTATGTATCTTGCGCGGTCAATGAGTGCTGCCATACCCTTTTCTTTCGCGTTGGGGGCAGTCTGATATGAGTGACCGGGATTGACGGTGAAGGTCTTGCTCCCTCTGTTGCCCTCTCGGTAGAAGAACTCGATATGCTGATCCTCGATACGAATCCATCCTTTGTATTCTACGCTTCCGAGTGGGTGGCCTGGTTTCGATTTCCAATCCCCTACTTCGATACCTCTCTCAGTTTTGAGGGCTTGCCTTGTTCCGACCTTCGTAACCTGCGAATATATCTGTCCGTTGAGGTGGATTCTGCATTGCGTTGGTTCTCTTTTTTCTGAACCTCCCCCCTGCTTTGAATTGGCACCCTCCCTGCAATTTACGGTAATATGGCTTTCCGTACCTTTAGGTACGGGGAGGGTGCTTGTGTACAGTACCGGATATTTCGTGCCGGGAATGCGGCGAATCTCCCTGTAATGGACCAACTGACTGACGATTGTCCGCACTCTGCGAGGGTCCATCTTTAGATTACGCGCGGTTAAAGGAATCGTCATGTCGGGAATCAGGATGTTATCCCTCACTCTGATCTGGTCTGCTGTAAGTCTGCGTATGACCAAATCAGCACCCCCAGACTGTTGAATAATACGGGGAATTTACCACGAAAAGCACGGTAGATTTACAATTACGTAAATTGACCCTGCTTTTGTTTGAACCCAATACTATGTATTGGGAGATTTCCCGAACACCTCTACTTTGTGGTAAATCTACGGTGTGCATGAAATACCTCCCTCTACACACTCATCGCAGTAAGCTCCGGGGTTTCCGTATGTGTCGCAGGTCGCGACGCTACGCACTACTTGGGTGTGTATAGATTCGTTCTTGTAAGGGTCAATCTCAGCGTAAAAGGCCTTCTCGCATGAATCACAAATGGCAGGAATGAGGGAAGGATACTCAATCATTCGGATGCCTCCTGAACGTCTACACCTAGAATTGTGCAGACATCTGACCACATCTTGACTTTAGTACTCGGTCCTCCGAAGCGCACACATGACGCATGCATTATTCGGGCCATCTTCTTAGGATCGTCATACTCGCGCAGGATGTTGACCATATGCTCGGCGTTCATGTTGTCGCCTCCCTGAGCTTACGGCGAATATGGTTAAGCGGTCCATTGTACCCGCATTCCATTGTGTAGTATTTTCCCTCTCCCGTCGGAAGAAATATCAATTCCTCGCATTCGAAAAAGCAGAAAGAGCATACGCGCCTCCGGACCGCGTAAGCTTTCGTCCTACCGGAGCGGTTGTATCTATTTCCCATCAGATCGCCGCCTTGAGATCGTCCGACCTAGGACAGATGCAGTTACTTTCACGGGCTATCGATGCCGTACCTTGGCAGTATTCTGGTGGCTTAAGCGGACAAGTTCGGCGGAAATCCTCCCCCCGCACCAAGATCATCTATCCGGACAGTTATTTTTTCACAGGTTTCCTTCGATTTCAGAACAGATCGGCCCGCGGGTTCACGGAATGCTGCATTCGGTCTTTTGATAAAAGTCTTTATAGAGAGGATATATGGTCAACTCCGGAACGAGTGATGAACAACTTCAAAATGGGAACGGATGCGGACGACCGTCTTCCCATGCACCGGTTCTTGTCATCGGGATCCTGGTAATTGAGCACGGATGTGAAAACCATGGACTTTGTGATCGACAGTAAAGGCAAGTCGTTGTTCCTCATATTGTCGGCGCTCAGCCTGGCCCTGCTGGTGACGATCGCTGCGCTCCTTCTCTGGCTGGCTTCTCCGCGCCTGCACGAGATGTCGGCGATCCTTGCGACAGCCATAATCATCGCGGCCGTCGCCTTCTTTCTCATTGTGACCGTCGGTATGGTGATACTTTTCGCGGTCTGTTACGGAAAACGTCCCATAGGGCCGTTCCACAGGCTCATACGATTCTCGATCAACGTCATCTTTCAGGTCAACATGCTCATCGGAAGACTGTTATTCATACCCAAAGAAAGGATAGAGGAATCCTTCGTGAAAGTGAACAACGCATTCCTGAAGGCCGGTCGACAGAGATTCAAGGCCGAGGAGGTATTGATACTGCTGCCGCATTGCCTTCAGAACCATGACTGCTCGCACAGGGTTGTGAACAACATAAACAACTGTACGGAATGCGGGAAATGTGTTATCGTGGAATTCAAGGATCTGTCGAAGAAGTGTCCGGTGAATATAGCAGTGGTCCCGGGCGGTACGCTTGCCCGCATGATGATAGTGCAGACGAGACCCAGTTGCATAATCGCGGTCGCATGCCACCGCGATCTTGCGGACGGGCTTCTGGAGACATTCCCCATACCCGGATACGGAATACTCAATGACAGACCTTTCGGACCGTGCATGAACACGGATGTGGATATCGGGAAGGTCAGGAGATTCCTGGATCATTTTGTCATATCGCCATGACCGGTCTGCCGTTTGATGTCCCTAGGCCTTGTATCAATGCTGTTCTTGAATGTCATTTCAAGTTCACATGCGCACGAAAGACCGATGGTCATTTTGTCATAAAAAGAGACTGGATGGGACATATGGGCGCGCCCGCGCATTACCCATGTTCTGAAGGCCGCGGATATCATCAGATATGTGTTCACACGCTCTATGCATTCATCTGCTTCGGTACCAAAAAAAGTAATAAATATATTGACAGCCTCGTCACATATGCTATGTCAAACAAAGAGATAATAATGGAACACAACAAGAAGTTCGTCGCATCGAAAGCCTACGAACCGTTCGCGGCGATAGTCAAGCCACGCCGCAAGCTTGCGATACTTTCCTGCATGGACACGAGACTGGTCGAATTACTGCCGGCCGCGCTTGGAATAAAGAACGGAGACGCTAAGGTGATCAAGAACGCCGGCGTTGTCATAAAGGATCCGTTCGGGATCACCATGCGCAGTCTGCTCATCTCCGTATATCTGTTGGGAGTGGAGGAAATATTTGTGATAGGACACAAAGACTGCGGAGTCCAGGGTCTCAACGTATCAAAGATCAAGGAAAAGATGATCACCAGAGGCGTTACTCAGGACAAGATCGATCTTGTGGAAGGCTGCGGCATCGACCTCGAGGAGCACTTCAAAGGTTTCGAAGAGACGAACGAATCCGTCCGCGACACAGTTAAGATCATCAAAAAGCATCCGCTGCTTCCGACAGGTATAAATGTTCTCGGCTTCGTCATAGACCCCAACACGGGCGAGATCGAGGAAGTCGTCTGAGGCGACCTAAGATCGCTTGCCGGGGACGGATACTGAAGGGAACTTGATATGCTGTATTTACTTGGTAATTCGGAGGACAATGAAGGTGCGGAGAAGGCTGCGGCCGACGCTCTGTATGAGGATTACCACATGCTCAAGCAGATGCTGTGGGACACGATCCGCGATGTGGAAGGGAAACAGGCGTTCGACCTGATAGAGACGCAGCACGTGCATCTCAGGCGCTTCTACCACTACAGAGGCCACGCCGCCATGGAGGACATGCTGAAGAACCTCTCGAATGAGGATATGAGCAAGGTCACACGCGCCACCGTCTATTCCTCTCTTCTTGCCAATATTGCTGAAGATCACCATCACATCCGCCGCTGGCGCGAATGCCAGACTGGGGACCGTGCCGCAAGCGAAGGCAGCCTGGATGCGAGCATCGCATTCGCTAAATCAAAAGGTTTCACAAATGCGCAGCTTAGGGATTTCTTCCGGACCGCTTACATATCTCCGGTGCTGACGGCACATCCTACGGAAGTGCAGCGCCGTTCCGTCCTCGACATACTGAGCACCATCGCCGCCCTGCTCGACAAGCGCGACAGGTTTGCCGTGACAAAGGAAGAGCACGAGGATATCAAGACGGAGTTACGCATACAGATACTTACGCTCTGGCAGACATCTGTATTACGCAACTCCAAACCATCGGTGCTCGATGAGGTGGATAACGTATTGTCATATTTTGACTCGACCTTCTTCGAGGCGGTGCCGAAACTTTACTCTGTCGTGGAGCGTACTATCGGCGTCGAGATAGGCGAGACCCCGTCATTCTTACAGATCGGAAGCTGGATAGGCGGCGACCGCGACGGCAACCCGTTCGTCGACGCTCCCATGCTGACCGAGGCGTTATCGCGCTACACCGATCGCGCTTTCACATTCTATATGGCTGAAACTGGAAGGCTTTACCGTGAACTCTCGCTTACCGGATCGCTTTCGGATATGACGCCGGAGATGGGGGAACTGATAGAGAGATTAACAAACATCCCCGCGAACGATTCGGACGAGCCGTACAGGCTGGCGATATCCGCCGTGAGGATACGACTGGCAGCGACACACGATATGCTATTAGGGCGCGAACCGGCGGTAACGCCTTACAGTTCGCCGGACGATCTCATTGCCGATCTTACGGTAATTGAACAATCGCTCCTGAATCACGGATCGAAGCTGCTGGCGAACGGAAGGCTCGGCAGACTGCTGCGCGCCGTACACGTGTTCGGCTGGACGCTGATGCCGCTCGATGTCCGTCAGAATTCCGTTGTACACAAGCGTGTGGTCACGGAGCTCCTGCAGTTCGGGGATCCCGGCGCGAATTATATGGAATCGGATGAGAACGGCCGTGTTGAGATCCTTATGCGAAACCTTATGTCCTCTAGCCCGCTGACCTCCGACCAGTTCAGCTACGGCGATGAGACAATTAAGGAACTGGCAATATTCAACGCAGTCCGCGCCGCACACCTGCGCTACGGCAAAGGATGCATACGGACCGCTATAATCTCAATGACCCGCGGACTGTCCGATATCCTGGAACTCGCTGTGCTTCTGAAGGAGGCAGGAATACTGCGTCCGGCAGAAGGTACGCTGGATGTTAATATCGTCCCTCTTTTCGAGACCATAGACGACCTGCGCGCGGCCCCTGGTATAATGGACCGTCTTCTTTCATCACCGTTCTATCGTAAACTGCTCGCTGACCGCGGAGACCTGCAGGAGGTCAT
Source organism: Candidatus Methanomicula labiotermitis (assembly GCA_009780575.1). Taxonomy (GTDB): domain Archaea; phylum Thermoplasmatota; class Thermoplasmata; order Methanomassiliicoccales; family Methanomethylophilaceae; genus Methanomicula; species Methanomicula labiotermitis. The sequence continues at coordinate 36,246 of WQZU01000008.1, read as the reverse complement.
GATAGGTTATTCCGACAGCAACAAGGACGGCGGTTATCTGACATCACGCTGGGAACTGTACCGAGCGGAAACGAGACTTGCGGAGGTGTTCGCGACACACGGTGTGAAATTCAGGGTATTCCACGGACGCGGCGGCTCCATAGGACGCGGCGGCGGTCCGAGCTACCACGCCATTCTGGCGCAGCCCAAGGGCGCAGTGCAGGGACAGATACGTCTGACCGAACAGGGCGAGGTCATAGCTGCCAAATACAGTAATGCGGAGGTCGGCAGGCGGAACCTCGAGGTCATAGTCGCCGCTTCCCTTGCCGCCGCAGCGAAATCCGCTACGGCGAGATCTCCCAACAAACATTTCCCCGAGGCATTGGACAAGCTCTCCGATTTCGCTTTCGCAGCCTATCGAAGCCTCGTATATGAAACAGAAGGATTCGATGATTATTTCTGGCAGTCAACGGTAATATCGGAGATAGCCTCGCTCAACATAGGTTCACGTCCGTCGTCCCGTACGAACAGCAGAAGCATCAGGGACCTGCGCGCGATCCCATGGGTGTTCTCATGGTCGCAATGCCGGGTTATGTTACCGGGATGGTACGGATTCGGTTCCGCGGTGGAAGCGTTCCTGTCCGAACACGGAAAGGAGAAAGGCCTCGAACTGCTGCGGTCCATGTTCAAGAGATGGCCTACTTTCTCAACGCTGATATCCAACATGGAGATGGTACTGGCGAAAGCAGACATGGACATTGCCGAGCATTATTCCACGCTGGTTGAAGATAAAGCATTGCGCGATTCGATCTTCCCGCGGATAGTCGAGGAATACAAGCGCTCGCATACTTACTTGCTGTCCATTACCGGTGAGAAAGGGCTGCTGGAACGAAATCCGGCGCTGCGCCGGACCATCGCAAGCCGTTTACCTCATCTCGACCCGCTGAATCATGTGCAGGTGGAGATGCTTCGCCGATACCGCGCAGGCGGTTCGGCGGCGGACTGCGAGCGCATGCGCAGAAGGATCCACATGTCTATCAATGCGATCGCGCTGATGCTGCGCAACAGCGGATGAACGTAACCGATACGCAATCGCCAAGGTCTTCGCAGGAAATGACAGCAGCATTCCGACACTGCGAATGCTGCAACTCAGGATATGATTTTATAGAATTTCATTCTTGCAGTAACAGTCGTTGAGAGGAGGTGCCCCGTATGGAAATGAAAAATCTGATCTTGGACCTTCTCGAAAACAAGGATATCAACGCATTGAAAAAAATATTGCTTGATGCTAACAACAATGATATTTTAGACGTCATACAGACGCTTGACGAACATGAAAAGGCAATAGTGTTCAGACTACTTCCTAAAGACAGTTCCCTTCACGTATTCGAACATCTCGAAACAAGCGATCAGGAGAAACTGATAGGTTCGCTTACGGACGAACGCGCCATTGAGATAATCGGAGGCCTCGACCCGGATGATCGTGTCAGATTACTTGACGAACTGCCCACGGAAGTAACAAAAAAGATGCTGGCGGCACTTTCATCCGAAGAGCGTGCAAAGACAAACCTGCTGATGGGTTACGAGGCCGAGACCGCAGGACGTCTTATGAATCCGAACTTCGTCCGGCTGAAGGCCAGTCTGACGGTAACGGAAGCTTTGGGGAAAGTAAAACGAAAGGCCTTTGAGACGATATACATACTCTATGTGACCGATGACAGGGGAAAACTGGAAGGAGTTCTGTCATTACGCACCCTTTTACTTGCAGATCCGGAAGCGATCATCGGAAATCTTATGGTAAAAGAGATAATAAAAGTTTCAACATCCACCGACCAGGAAGAAGTTGCAAGACTTTTACAAAAGCGCGATCTGCTGGCAGTTCCGGTTGTTGATAAGAACGAATGCATAGTAGGAATAATCACAGTCGACGATGCCATGGATATCCTTGAGCAGGAGGCGACCGAGGATATACTGAACAAAGCGGGTCTTGCCAAAGGACGCGGCGAGATCCACCGAAGCGAAAATATGATAAAAGGTTCGATTTGGTCAGTCTGGAGGATACGTTTGCCGTTCCTGGTGATCACACTCGTGGGAGGACTGCTGGCAGGTTCCGTTCTCGGATTCTTCGAGGAGACGCTGGAAGCGATAATCATTGCGGCGATGTTCATCCCGGTCGTAATGGACATGGGCGGTAACGTAGGTGTCCAATCATCGACGATATTCCAGCGAGGGGCTTTACTCGGCCATATAACTGATAAGAAGATGAAGAAGCACATAACGCGGGAGACCACGATCGGACTCAGTATGGGTATAGTCGTAGGTATCGTCTGCGGACTGGTTGCATTCGGATTCGCGTCGATCGGATTCATGGGAGACGGAATGTCAACGGCAGACAGCGCACTTCTAGGACTGGCGGTCGGATTGTCGCTGGTGATAGTAATGACGCTTGCGGCCACCATAGGATTCGTCATTCCGTATGTTCTCATGAAGAACAACATCGATCAGGCGGCTGCGACGGATCCCATAATCACTTCGATCAAGGACATAATCGGTTTATTCGCCTATTTCGGACTGGTGACGATATTATTGAGCCATCTGCTTTGAAAAAGCGTTTCCAGGCAGTTTTTTGATTTTTTTTAAAAAACGAGGAAGAAAACAGACTTGATGAAATATAGCACGTATCCGTAAAGATCCTAATTTTTGCGAAAAACGGCGTTATGTATGTAAACATTAAAACCCATCGCCGTTAAGAGGTTGTAAAATTGGCACCGAAACCGTTCAAACTGCAACTGATGGAAACATTCATCACACTGATGACCGCCGCATTCGGAATGGTCGCGGCATTGGCATGGAACACTGCAATATCCGAAGTAATAAGACAATACTATTGTCCGGAGAATCAAGTGATACCTTTGCTGATATACGCGGTAGTGGTCACGGTGGTAGCGGTGATATGTATCGTCATCATAGCGAGATCATTGGGAAAGCTCAAAGATTCCATAGAGGAAGAAGAGAGGAAAAAAGAGCAATCCGCAAAACAGACATGAGATTTTTCATGTCTTTTCACATTTTTATACTCTTTTGAAGTCGATCCGACCAACTAGTTTAAGTATAATATCATGTTTCAAAACCAGACACGGAGTAATAAGTTTGAACTCAACATACAAAAATTCCTCACCGAACGTACCGGGTTCCTCTCAAAAGAGGCCGAAAACAAAGCGCAAAGAGTCCTCGAAGAAGCAATCGATGCTTAACACCAACAGGATGGCGCCGTTCAAGTACGACATGAATGAGATACTGTCATCGTCATCAATGGATGCGTCCGTAGCATCATCATTTCTGGCGTCGGTCGTTGCAAAAGCGTCAAGAGTATCCACGAAGGATGCGAAAGAATACGTGAAATCTTTCCTTGAATCAGGTGCTCTGACGAAGGATGAACACGACCGCATATGCAGACTTATGGACAGATACAGTAAATTCCGTTAGACAGGTACGTGATATGAGGTCCGACGAGTGTTCAGTTGGGCGTGTTTTCATTCTCCGGCTGGAAGAAGGAGAGATACTTCATGAAGCAGTGGAATCCTTCGCTCTCGCAAATAACGTGAAAGCGGCGACCGTGACCGCGACCGGCGGAGCGGACACAGGGTCAAAACTGACGGCAGGTCCGAAGATACCGCTGTCATCGTCTGTTGTACCGTTGCTCTATGAATTGGATGCGCCGCATGAACTTACCGGAACGGGTACGATATTTCAAAATGCTGACGGAACTCCGGTAATGCACATGCATTGTTCCTGCGGCAGAGAAGGTAAGTCTGTAACAGGATGCGCAAGGGCCGGCGTCAAAGTATGGCTGGTCATGGAAATAGTTATGATCGAACTGTCCGGAAGCAGATCGAAAAGAATTAAGGACAAGAGGTCAGGATTCGAACTATTGGAAACGGATGCGGAGCAGTAGTATGACATCAAAGGAAGCACTGGTGAAATTCCTTCGTTCGATAGATGGTAAAGCTTACAGCAGATACAGAGAACTTTCACCGTCTTATGACATGGACGGACCGACGCTGTATATCGACAAGATACAGAACGAACCGTCATCCGCGTCGTATATGAGGGTACGCATATCCTTCGCGATGTCCGGATTTCCGGATGATGCGCACGACACCGGAACAAAGGAGATAGCGCTCAGGGACCTGATAGCAAGAAGATTCTGGGAATCATGCAGAACGTTCGCAAAGGGGAATTCAGGCGGCAATCAGGGAGGCGCAATGTCAATACCGAGACCTGGCCAAGAGATCCTGGGAAGGAGTTCCGTGGTGGCTTCCGGATCATTCATAGAGGTAAGGTTCAAAGCATCGTTACCTTCCGCAGGCAGAAACGTTGCAGGAAAGGCGGCAGAGAAGATGCTCGCCGATGATCTGATTGAAATCGTAAAGGCATCTCTTTTCTTCAGTTCATATAAACGATCGAAGGTGTACAATCACCTCAATACTGCGGTTACCGCACAAACGATAAGATCGGCTCTCAGGGAAAGAGGGCTGACGGCATTCATTGCCGACGGTTCTATCTTACCGAGAAGAGAGGACGGTCTGGCGCCGATGATCGGCGCCGTTCCGTTCACTTCTCCGGACTGTCTTCGCACATCTTTCGCGACCGCAGACGGGAACACTGTGGAAGGAATGGGCATACCGGAAGGGATCACGGCGGTCATAGGGGCCACTGGCCACGGAAGATCGACACTGATCGATGCTATATCATCAGGCGTCTACGATCACATACCTGGTGACGGCAGGGAATTGGTCATAACCGTTGAGGATGCCGCCGTTGTGACCGGAGACATCGGACGTTCGGTCAAGAATGCGGATGTCTCGCTTTTCATGTCGGATACGTTGCACGACGTTCGCTCAATATCGTCGGACAATGCGGACGATGCACTGTCATCGGCAGTATCGGCGTCGGAAGCGCTGGAGATCGGGAGCGGATTATTGCTGATGGACGACACATCGGTGAATCACGGTCTACTGTACTGCGATGATGAAATCAATTCATTGCTGCCCGAAGGCGATGAGAAAATGATCCCCGTGAAGCGTGCGGTAAGGCAGCACGGTCTCGGAATATCGGTGATATATGCGTGCAGGCATTCTGACGCACTCGATGCGGACACGGCGATAATGATGTCCGGACATACAGCAATCCGTTCGGTGCGCAGCACAGTGACCAATGACAACACGAAACAGCTCCTGCTGGCGGAGAGGATGCCGATATCAAAGAACATGGATATGACGAAAGGAAGGAAGGATGTCAATTCTATTGCGTTGTCATCGTTCAAAATGGAGTTCGGCGAGACGGTCATAAAAATACCCCGGCCGGTTGCGGACGTATGCCAAATGGCGGCGATCGCGGACGCGATGATCCCGGCAAAGGATATAATGGACGGCACCGTGACGATGAAGGAATTAACAAAAAGATTGGAGGAAGTTCAGCGTAATAAAATAAATTCCGCGGAGGTCAACGCGGGACCGGACATGGCCGTTTTTCGGAAATATGATATTGCGGCCGTCATCAACAGGCATCCGGAAATAGTGGTTGCACAGAAAAGACCGTTGCGTTAAAGCAGTGCATTCGTGCGTGTTATGTCCAGCACTAAAGTTCGCAATATGCGTTAATACATGATTTTCATATAAGGCGCAACATCCGATGCATCACTTAACGGCGTTTACTGACAACGCAGACATATTCTTCAAAAAATGCAACAAAACTGATTAAAATAAAGTATTATTGCAACACTGTTACATTACGTTAGTTTAAACATATAGTGCATGCAACAATGTTGCAAATTCCTCATAAAAACGTATAAATATCGTACCTCCTATTGCCGTAAGAGGGACTATTATGGGCTACGAAGAATTATTCCCGAAAAACGACCTAAGCGGCTGGCATGCAAATGCGGCCAAAAGATTTGCGAGCCCCTTCGTGGACAACTTTCACGACAGAATCGATGTGGATCCTATAATCCTTTCGAACGCTGCCGTGAACTGCGGTTTCACGATCAGGGACTTCTACGAGAAACCCGAGCTCGGTATACACTGCGTCGGCTACATATCTGAACTGTTCGATCTGTTGCCGGTCACGCACTGGTTCTTCTCACTTCCGTGGGTAAGAGAACTCGGTGTCACACTTGAGTTCAAGGACACACTGCCGCCGGTATCCACCGGTCCGACGATCACAGATCCGGCAGATGTTGATAAACTTGAGCCTATAAGCAAAGAAAACCTCCTGAAAGGGTCAACCATTCCGATGTTCTACGGACTTTACGACTACGTACAGCAGAACCTTCCGCACACACTCGTTCCGATATCATACGGTTTCGATCTCTGCGGTGCAGGATCCGAGCTGGTAGGTGTTGAAGAGTTCATCATGTGGACATTCACGGAGCCGGACCTTGCGCACAAACTGGTGGACACGTACGTTGAGACATCCATCAACGGTGCGGAACTGATGGCGGACAAATACGGATTCGCGATGCTTATCGTCGGTTCCGTTCTTGCGAATAACGATATATTCGCGGACGAGCAGATAGAGCAGTTCTCAGCTAAGAAAATGGGCCACTATGTGGACCAGTGCTTCAGGAGAGGCGCCGGACCGCAGATATTCTACCATCTGTGCGGTAACCACGAGACAAGTTACAAGGTGTTCAAAGAGAACCTTGTATGGTCGCCGTTCAACGTTCTGCACATAGGATACCAGGGACAGAGAGAATTCCCGTCGGACCTCCTGAAGAAGGAGTTCCAGGATGTCACGACGATCATGGGTTCAGTGGACACGAAACTTATGATCAACCCCAACCCGGCAAAGGTCTACGAGAGGTCGAAAGAAAGCCTTCTCGCAGGACGTGACGCAAAGAAGGGATTCATCCTCGGTACAAGCTGTGAGACGCCTCCGTACACGATACCCGGCAACCTCCTCGCAATGACGAGAGCGGCAAGGGACTTCGGTACATACGGAACATGGTGAGGTGATTAAGATGGATTACGTAATATCTGACGAGGTCGTAAAGACAATAGAGAGCAGAGGCCTGAAGGTCGATGACATAAAGATGGTCATTGAAGCCGCAGAGGCGTCCAAGGACAAGATCACCGACGGATCCAAGTTCATTGCGAAAAAGCAGATCGGCGATTTCGTCGTTTACGCGGACTACTCTGAGGCCGGCGGCAAGATAACGGTCAACTCCGGCTACGGACACAAGATGAAGATCCAGGACATTGTCATGGACACCGCGGACACCGAGTGGACGTACGTCAAGAACGGCGCAAAGGTAAGGAAAGGACACACGAACCTTTCGTACCTCGGCGCCACACGCAGCGCCCCGAGTCTCGTGGACCCGAAATCAGGCGAGTCATGGCTCGAGGAATACCTCGCAGCAAAGACGATCGCCGTTGCCGAGTCGCTTTTCTCCCAAAAGAGAGCATAAGCGAACCTCAAGAAGCAAATCAAACCCTTTCCAATTTCCTTTTATTTTGCGGTTATATTAATTATGGAAGACCGTCGTTACGCCCGATAGTTTTCAAAACCGTCAAGCTTTAAATATAATAACAGTAATCGCAGGACACTTCGCACGAGGTTGAAAAATATGGGTAGAGGTCTATATACAGCCAGGAAACTTAAGGAGGACAGACGTAAGTTCCGCTGGCAGGACAGAGCATACAAGAAAAGAGTACTGAAACTGAGGGAGAAATCGGACCCGCTGGAAGGATCGGCGCAGGCACGCGGTATTGTGCTTGAGAAGGTCGGTATCGAAGCGAAACAGCCAAACTCGGCCATCAGGAAATGCGTGAAGATCCAACTTATAAAGAACGGCCGTCAGATCACCGCATTCGCGGTAGGCGACGGTGCGATCAACTTCATCGATGAACATGACGAAGTGCTCGTGGAAGGTATCGGCGGAAGGATGGGACGTTCATACGGTGACATCCCCGGTGTCCGTTACAAAGTTATCAAAGTGAACAACGTTTCCCTTAACGAGATGGTAAGGGGAAGGATGGAGAAGCCTGTAAGGTGATCTTATTATGGAAAATTCAAACAAAGTTCTTCTGTTCGGCAAATACGATATGTCTGAGGTCGTCGTTACCGACGGCGGCCTGGCGAAGTACATAGACCTCACCCCGACGAATGTGCCTCATACGGGCGGAAAGCATGCCAACAGATGGTTCGGAAAATCAAAGCTCAGCATTGTTGAAAGACTTATAAACAATGTCATGAGGACGGAAGACTACACCGGAAAGAAACTCAAATCGTACAAAGCGGTCTCTGACGCATTCGACCTCGTTGCGGAAAGGACAAAGAAGAATCCGGTTCAGATACTCGTGGAAGGGCTTGAGAATGCTGCGCCCCGCGAGGAGGTCACAAGACTGCAGTTCGGCGGCATATCCGTGCCGAAGGCCGTTGACGTCTCTCCGCAGAGGAGGCTCGACATTGCGCTCAGGAACATAAGCAGAGGCGCCGTGGCGGCGTCATCCAAAAGCAAGAAGGCGATATCCGTATGCATAGCCGATGAATTGGTGCTTGCGGCCAAAGGCGACATGACCTCGTTTGCCGTGACCAAGAAAGAAGAGATTGAGAGGGTAGCTCAGTCTGCCCGTTGAGCAAGGTGGAATGAATGGGCAGAAAAGAGGATAACATCAAGAAAGCAACGCAGCTTATGTCCAAACCGGAGTTCATCAGGAACATCGGTACGGCGGCGCACATCGACCATGGTAAGACAACATTCTCGGACAACCTCGTTGCAGGCGCCGGAATGATGTCCGAGGATCTCGCAGGAAAGCAGAGATTCATGGATTTCGATGAGCAGGAAGCGGCGCGAGGCATCACGATCAATGCGGCGAACGCGTCGATGGTGCACACATTCGAAGGCAAAGAATATCTGATCAACCTTATCGACACGCCCGGGCACGTTGACTTCGGAGGAGATGTCACAAGGGCGATGAGGGCGCTTGACGGCGTTTTCATACTGACATGCGCGGTCGAGGGTATGATGCCTCAGACAGAGACGGTCATAAGGCAGGCGCTCAAAGAGCGCGTGAGACCGATGCTCTTCGTCAACAAAGTTGACAGGATGATAAACGAATTGCAGATAACGCCGGAAGCGATGATAGAGAAATTCTCGAAGATCGTCGCCGAGGTCAATAAAAGGATTTACGATATACTGCCCGCACCGCTCAACAAAGAGTGGCAGGTGAAGATAGAGGAAGGAACGGTCGCGTTCGGTTCCGCATACCACAACTGGGCGATATCCGCGCCGTTCATGAAGAAGAGCGGCATTACGTTCAAAGACGTGTTCGATTTCCTGAAGGACGGGAAGCAGAAAGAGCTTTCGAAGAAATCACCGCTTCACGAAGTTATACTGGACATGGCTATAAACCACACTCCCAATCCGCTGGAGGCGCAGAAGAGGCGTATCCCGGTCATATGGAAGGGAGATCAGGGATCACAGATCGGAAAACAGATGCTCTCCTGCGACAGAACGGGAGATGTTGCGCTCATGGTCAATAAGATCATCGTTGATCAGCATGCAGGAGAAGTTGCAATAGGAAGACTTTTCTCCGGTACCGTGAAGAAAGGGCAGACGCTCTACATATCGGGCATGCCGAACCCGCAAAGGGTTCAGACGGTCGCATTCTCCGTGGGCGCGGACAGAATAGCGGTGGAAGAATGCTGTTCAGGCAATATCGTTGCCGTCTCGGGACTGAAGGATGCGGTTGCCGGTTCAACGGTCTCCACAATAAAGGAGATGGAACCGTTCGAGAAGATGACGCACTATTCCGAACCGGTCGTGACAAAAGCGATAGAAGCGAAGCACATGAAGGACCTTCCCAAATTGGTCGAGGTTCTCAGATCGGTCGCCAAGGCCGACCCGTCGCTTAACATTGAGATAAACAATGATACGGGAGAGCACCTTCTGTCCGGAATGGGCGAACTGCATCTGGAGATAACGGAGTACCGTATACTCAATGATCACGGCGTTGAAATAATCTCATCGCCGCCGATAGTGGTATATCAGGAAGGGATCAAGAAAAAGGCGGGTCCGTTCGAAGGAAAATCACCGAACAAGCATAACAAATTCTACTTTGAAGTGGAGCCGATCGAACAAAGCATCCTTGATGCGATCAAGAGAGGCGACATATCCGTCGATGCTAAGATAAAGGACGCCAAAGCCGTGGCGAAGATCCTTTCGGACAACGGCATGGACAAGGAAGAGGCGAAAGGCATAACGGCATTCAAGAACAGCAACATGCTGATAGACTGCACGAAAGGTATCCAGTACCTGCATGAGACGATGGAGCTTGTAAAACAGTCCTTCGACGAGGCAATGGTGCAGGGGCCGCTGGCAAATGAGAAGGTGTCCGGAGTCAAGGTAAAGCTCATGGACGCAAAACTGCATGAGGACACGATACACAGAGGTCCCGCGCAAGTGATACCTGCCGTAAGGTCAGGTATATACGGTGCGATGTGCATAGCAGGCAGAACGCTCATGGAACCCGTTCAGAAGGTGTTCATCAGCGTTCCGCAGGACTACATGGGCGATGCGGTGAAGGAGATACAGTCACGCAGGGGAATAATCCTTGACATGGGACAGGAAGACGTAAACGCTACGGTGTCGTCAAAATGCCCCGTATCGGAGATGTTCGGTTTCGCATCGGCCATACGCGGTGCGACCCAAGGCCGAGCCCTTTGGTCCACTGAGAATGCGGGATTCGAATACATGCCGAATGAGCTGCAGACGCAGGTCGTTAAAGAGATAAGGACACGTAAAGGTCTGAACCCGGAGCCGTATGACGCGGGATATTACTCCGGATGAGAGTAAACTTAAATAGAGAATAAAGTTATGGAGAAAAAATCATACCTATGATAAAATAATAGGAGGAATCAAAATGGCAGAGAAAGAGCACATGAACTTGGTAGTGATCGGGCACGTCGACCACGGTAAATCCACACTGGTCGGGAGGATTCTCCTCGAGGCCGGTGCGATCGAGCCCCACGTTATCGAGAAATACAGAAAACAGGCAGAAGAGAAAGGAAAAGGATCCTTCGCTTTCGCATGGGTCATGGACGGACTCAAGGAGGAGAGGGAGAGAGGTGTGACGATCGATGTCGCGCACAAGAAGTTCTACACGGACAAATACTTCTTCACGATCATCGATGCGCCGGGCCACCGTGATTTTGTCAAGAACATGATCACAGGTACAAGCCAGGCGGACGCAGCGATCATATCCTGTTCCGCGATCGAGGGACCGCAGGCCCAGACAAAGGAGCACGTGTTCCTCGCAACGACGCTCGGCGTGAAACAGATCGTCGTCGCAATAAACAAAATGGATGCGGTAAAATACGATGAGGCAAAATACAAGGACGCGGTCGAGGCAATGTCCAAGATCATGTCGATGGTCGGAATCAAGGCGGAGAACGTTCCGTTCGTACCTGTTTCCGCGATCGAGGGCGACAATGTGAAAGTACAGTCCCCCAACATGAGCTGGTACAAAGGAAAGACAATATTCCAGGCGCTTGACATGCTCACCGTTCCGGCAAAGCCCACGGACAGGCCGCTCAGGCTGCCCGTTCAGGATGTTTACACGATCACCGGTATCGGTACCGTTCCGGTAGGACGTATCGAAACAGGTCTCCTGAAGCCGAACATGAAAGTTTCATTCCAGCCGTCCAATGTGGTCGGTGAGGTAAAATCAATTGAGATGCACCACGAGATACTTCCGCAGGCGGTGCCCGGCGACAATGTCGGTTTCAACGTCCGCGGTGTTGCAAAGAACGACATCAAAAGAGGAGATGTCGCCGGTCCGGTGGACGCTCCGCCGACCGTCGCAAAGACGTTCAATGCGCAGATCGTCGTGCTGAACCACCCTTCCGTTATCACGGTAGGATACACGCCGGTGTTCCACTGCCACACCGCACAGGTGGCATGCAGGTTCGTTGAGCTCATAAAGACGATCGATCCGAAGTCGGGACAGGCAAAAGAGAACAACCCGCAGTTCCTGAAAACGGGCGACATCGCCATCGTTAAGGTCGAGCCGACCAAACCGATGGTCGTTGAGACCTCGAAGGATTACCCGCAGCTCGGAAGGTTCGCCATCAGAGATATGGGACAAACGGTTGCCGCAGGCATGTGTATCGAGGTTGAGAAGAGGTAAACCCTCTTCTCTCCCATTTATTAAAAAGGGTTGAACATGTCACAGCGAGCAAGGATCTCACTCAGCGGGTCTGACCCGCGCAAGGTCGACGGCGTATGCGACCAGATCAAAGGGATATCCCAGAGAACTGGTGTCAACATCCGCGGACCCGTACCGCTTCCCACGAAGAAATTAAAGGTTCCCTGCAGGAAAAGCCCTGACGGGGAAGGCAGCGAGACATGGGACCGCTGGGAGATGCGCATTCACAAGAGACTCATCGATCTGGACGCGGATGAGCGTGCCCTCAGGCAGCTCATGAGGATCCAAGTTCCGGACGGGGTCAACATTGAGATCGTGCTCCGAAGCACATAAAAACGATTTACCATTTTGATATCCGGCTGCGCCGGCGTTTGCCGGCGCAGTATCTCATCATCATACACGTTCAAGGATTCTTTTTTTATAACGCCCGATCCGTATACACGCCGATCGGAACCAGTTCAATTTTCAAAGACCGGATATCTGCGCAGTTCGGAGCTGTTAATGATAAATATAGTAACTATCTATAAAGATAGCAGATATTGTTTTTATATTTGTTTACTCTTTAGCTTTTGGATAAAATTGTTCTATTTAAAAGAACAACGGTGTTAAAATGAGTAATATAACTGTCAAATACGGTAAATTGTTTACGGTGATAGTGGCGACGATCCTGATCTCCACGACACTCTTCTTTTCATACGATACCGATGACAGTGAAAGTAAATATTTTCTCATGGACGACTTCAACGACGGAACGTGGATACCGATATCAACTCCCGAAGATCTGTCGAGAATAGGCAGCACCGGAGCCTCATCGGGCAATTGGCCCCTGAACGGTAAGTATTATCTTACCGACAATATATTCTTCGGGCCGAACGCTGATCTTAACGGAGGACACAGACTCATAGTAACGGGAACGCTGAGCGCGGACGGAACTTCAATGAGCGTAACGGTCAGCAACCCCGGAGGATCCGGATCCAGCTGGAGGATAGATACGCTTCATGTGCGCGTCGAAGCGATACACGCATCACGATCAGGTACATCGAACACATCAACGGTGTCGCTGAATCTGCCTCAATCGGACGTAAACATATACACGGTGACGGTAGCAGGCTTTTACAGAGCAGGGTCGACAACGAACCTTCCGTTCGCATATACGTTCACATTAGACAGATATCAATCGTCATTCGAAAGGTCATTCAACTCAAACGGTAATATGAATCCCCTGCCTGCGGACTTCACGGGAATACTTGACGGCAACGGTCATATAATTCACGGAATGCATATAGCAGTATACACAACATCTTCCTCAAGCATCGGACTTTTCGCAACAACGGCCGGATCGGCCGCACAGATACGGAACATCGGCATAACGGAAAGTTCGGTCACGGCGGCAACCACCACACGTACTCTCAACGTAGGAGGAATGATAGGGACCGCATCCGCCGGAACACAGATCATAAACTCCTATTTCGACGGGATCACGGCGGCAACGTCAACATCAGGAGCATTGAACGTCGGCGGCATGATAGGCAACGCACCGTCCGGAGCGACGCGCGTCATAGATTCATACAATACAGCAAACGTTTCGGCAAGAACGAACTCCGAGGCAGGCAACGCCGGCGGGATAATAGGCGTTAACGGAGGAGCTGCGCAGATAATCAACACATTCAACATGGGTTCCGTAACGGCTACAACACTGGCACGCGCAGTACAGTCCGCAGGAGGCATAGTCGGTTCCGCCGCTGTTTCGACGATAGTCACGAATTGTTACAACACGGGATCCGTTTTTGCCGCTTCGACAAGTTCGAATGTACACGCAGGAGGCATAACGGGACGTAACGGTCTCATATCCGACAGCGGGAACACGGGATCGGTAACAGCAATAAACACGTCCGATTCAGGTGCTAGCAACACAACATTCGCAGGCGGCATCACAGGACTTACAACAAGGCCGATAACAAATTGCTACAACACCGGCGATGTGACGTCCGTTTCAAGACTGCCGTACGCCGGCGGTATTGTTGGCAGCTCGTCATCATCCTCGAACGTGACGTTATCGTTCAACACGGGTGAGGTTCTGGCAGGAGGCCTGAGCAGCAATCCGGCGAGAGCGGGAGGAATAGCAGGCCAAGCCGCCGGTCAGATAACGGACTGTTACAACACCGGCGACATAACGGGCGAGAACATGACGTCCGGAACATCATCCTCGAGGACGGCACGCGCGGGAGGCATCGCAGGCGAGACATCCAATGTCATAAGGAACTGTTACAGCGTCGGTACGGTCACGGCACAGACGGCAAACAATAACGTTCCTCTTGCGGGAGGCATAGCAGGCAGCGTGAGCGCATCGGCGGCAAGGATAGCGAATTCATATTACCTGCAGGATTCGGTAATGGTCAACGGAACCGTACTCAGCCAGCTCATAGGAGGAGGCAATTCGACGGCGATCAACAACATAGACGGAGGAACATTGGCGCACAATCCTCCGAGAGCACAAAATCAAATGTCATCCGCTGCAAAGACGGCGGACCAGATGAGACCGTCGATCGAGACTGCCGCAAACAACGGTTCAATATATTACACGGGAACTGTCGGAACCGGAAGTTCCGCGATACCCGGATGGAATTTCAACAGAACATGGACGATAGATCCGAGCAAGAACAACGGATTTCCGATACTGCAGTCAAGAGCGGCAACACTTACAATAGACAAACATCCATATGATGAATATCTGAATCCGGGCGATACGGCAGTGTTCAGGGTCTCAGCAAGCACAGCGCCGCCGAACGATCATATACTTCATCAGTGGCAGGTATCCGCGGACAACGGGGAAACGTGGTCCGACATACCGGGCGCCGTGTCGGACACATACAAGATATACCGCGTGACGTATGACCTCGATGACAATCTGTACCGCTGCGTAGTGTCAACGGTATTCGGTTTAAAGGTATCCCATCACGCAGTATTGCATGTAAGCGGTGCAAAGAAGACAATATCCGGAACGGTTTTGCATGACGACGGCATTGAAGAACATCCTTTACCGGGAGTTGTAATAAGCTTAACGGTAAACGATACACAGCAGCAGGTCACGACAGATGGCGAAGGATCATATGAAATAGTCGTGCCGATCTATTCAAAGATTGTCATAAATTCTCTGGACAAGGCCGGATATGTCATAAGCGCCGGACATCCGATGAACTTCGTCTTCCAGCAGATACAGACGGATCACGAAAACAATTTCTTCATGATACCGGACGGCAGCCGCACGATGCTTCACGGAACGGTCACGCACAACGAACATCCTCTCGGCGACGTCAGGATAGATTACGTCATACACATGGGAGGCGTGCTTGTCGAGGAACATCATATCTTATCATCACCCGTAAGCGGAGAGTATTCAATACCGGCGCCTTACGGATCTGTTGTAACGATAACATCTGTTTCACTGGAGAACTACACTCACGAAGGGCAGCTGCCGTCAGTATACATACACGAGGCAACGGAACAAGATATCGTAATGATCGTGGATCCAAATCTGAGCATAACGATAGATATCAACGGGATCGTATTGGAATATCTGAACCAAACTGCTTTGGAAGGAGTGACGATAGGTTACATAATCTCCGATCCCAACGATCCGCTGTCATTCGATTATCATTTCACGGTCTCGGACGGAAACGGTCATTTCACGCTGGAGAACATACCGTTCGGAAGCAACGTCATAATATCGGAGGCGGCGTTCGACGGATATATTCGCGTAGGTATATTGCCTCTCATATACGTCGACGATTCCACTGAACTGCTGACGGTGCATATGTCCTCGAGGGAAAACGTGCTGTTCGTATCAGGAGAAATCATTTCAGAATCGTCAGAGGGTCCGGTGTTTCTGTCGGGAGTTCTTATATCATACAGGATAGACAATGAAGAAGGGTTCGTTCTGACAGATGATCACGGACATTATGTGATAGGCGTATTCTCCGGACAGCATGTAGAGATAATAAGCGTGACAAAAGAAGGTTTCAAAACAGATGAGACGACGGAGATACCGACCCTCATCGTGGCGGAGAACATCAATAAGGAGCGGAATTTCATAATGCTTCCCGTAAGCACGATCGATTTCACCGTCACAGGCAGTGTCAGCCACGACGGGATCGGTCTTCCGAATATCACGATATTTTACACGATAGACGACAGTCCGAAAATATTCAGTGTCAAGACGGATGCAAACGGCAACTACGTGATAACGGCGGCCGCAGGGCAGACGATAAAAATAACGGACGCGGAAAGGGACGGTTATGTTCTGACGCCGGCGGACCAGGTGCCGGCGGTCATTTTCATACAAAGCGATACAACGAACGATCTCTATATGGAACCGGATGAGACAACCGAGTTCAAACTGTCCGGTATCGTGGTCGACGGTTCGAAACCGGTCGCGGGCATCAAGATAGAATACAGGATCGATGACGGCGAGATAAAGAACATAATAACCGACAGAAACGGAAAGTATGAGATAAAAGCGGCTTCCGGTTCATTCCTGATGATAATCTCCCTGAACTACAGCGTCCAAGAAGAGATGCCGATGCTGTTCTACATACATACGGACAAGACGCAGAACTTCGTCATGCAGACATACGGAGCGGGAAGCGTCACTGTAACGTTGACACCCGGAAATTTCGACAACGGCATAATATACTGGTCGGTCACCGGCGGAGACGATCCGGATGATTACTCTCAGTTCAAAGGAGAGATAACGTTCATGATCGGCGCCGAGATACACATATTGGCGGTACCTGACCAAGATCACGAATTCCTGCGCTGGACAGGCATCTCCGCCGGGCTGCCGGCGCAGACACAGATACATCCGACCGCGGACACATCCATCGGAGCGGTGTTCTGGAAAGACAAGTACACGCTGACACCTGTCATCGATGTTCTGTATACGCTTTACATAACGATCGGCGATGAAAGCGAATCTGAATTCACGGAATCCCTGAGACTTCCGGAAGGGACGCAGATAACCGTGAGAGCCGAATTCAACGCTGCAGGATACAGCTTCTCATATTGGACGGGGATCGGAGGGATCGGGAATCCGTATGTGTTCGATCTCGACAGCGATCACACGATAGGTGTTGCATTCTACAAAGATACGGACAGCGTGCACACGCTTACGCCGGGATCACACGACAACGGCAAAATACTGATCACGCTCGATGGGATCGAAAGGGAATTCGACAGACCGGTAACACTGCTCGCAGACACGGTTGTACCGATAACGGCAACGGGCAACAGCGGTTTCGGATTCTCATACTGGACAGGATACCTGAAAGGCACGATCGTCCGGACGTCCGTTGTCATGAACGCAGACAAGACGGTCGGCGCCGTATTCTATGATCACAATGAATATTTCGAACTCATCCGTGACGACACGTACGGAACGGCGGAAGCCGTTATAAGATGGTCAGCGGACGGCGTAAATTTCGCAGATCTGACGGGAGTGATAAAATTCCCCGCGGGAACGGCACTTGTGATAACCGCAGACGATGATCTGTCGTATTGGACCGGAGATATAGGAGGAAACGAGAATCCGAAAAAACTTGTGATGGAC
This sequence comes from Candidatus Methanomicula labiotermitis, assembly GCA_009780575.1. Lineage (GTDB taxonomy): Archaea > Thermoplasmatota > Thermoplasmata > Methanomassiliicoccales > Methanomethylophilaceae > Methanomicula > Methanomicula labiotermitis. Next base: position 18,453 of record WQZU01000008.1, on the reverse strand, counting down.
AGCGACTACAAGATAGGCGCCGTACTGTACAGGGTGTCCGGATATACGATAACGATAACGCAGCATAACCATGGCGGGATATACTGGAACGTATTCATGATAAGCGATGATGAACAGATACCGCTGAACACACCATCGCTGCTGACGCAAAATACGATAACGGTACCGGTCAACACACGGATATCATTTGAAGCGGTCGGCATAGGTTCATGGGAGTTCGAAAACTGGTTCGGCGGTTTTGTCAACATAACCGATGAAACCGCGGAGAATTACTATCTGAATTCTGTTATAAACATTCATGCTTCCGCGGCCGTCAGCATCTCCAACCGTACGCTCGGAGCGGCATTCCACACATCGGCGGAACACACACTGACGCCGGGAACAGCATCCGGCGGGAAAATAACGATACAGATCCCGGAAATGGGAATCAATGAAGAGTTTACAAGACCTATTGTTGTCAAAGAAGGATATACGGTGACGATAATCGCCGCAGGAAACACGTTCTCCCATTGGACCGGAATAGGCGCTCTCGAAAACCCGCACACATTCCCCGTGACAGGAAACATCACGATAGGTGCTGTATTCTACGGCAGTTCGGATGAGGTGTTCACGCTCACACCGGGAACCGCCGAGAAAGGCAGCGTATTCATATCGATAGAAGGAAATGAAGAAGTACGGTTCACGGCGCCCGTGACACTGAAGGTTGGAACAGAGGTTACGCTAAGCGCGGAAGGCGGAAACGGTTATGATTTTCTGCATTGGACCGGACTCGCCGCATTATGTGAAAGACACACTTTCCGGATATCAGAAAATCTGAAGGTCGGTGCGGTGTTCTGCGGTGTCGATTGCAGCGTCATGATCCTGACGCCGTATGACGGGAACGAAGGAGGCGAAACATATTTCGCATACGGCGAAACCGGACAATGGATACTGTTCGACCGCCCCGTTGCGGTGATAGACGGTACGGAAGTATCATTCAAAGCGGTAGCAACGGACGGTAACGTGTTCTCGCATTGGATCGGAACGATCACGCTTGATGGTGTATTCACATTCCGCGCGCATGACGACAAGGCGATAGGCGCAGTATTCTATGATCCGAATGATCCGGATACATATTTCACCATTACCGGGAAAGTAACAGGAGGCGGAGAGATATGGTGGGCGGTCGCGGATGTTCACGAACTGTATGAACCGCTCAGCGAACCGATAACATTCGCAAAGGGCATCACGATATACCTGAAAGCGCATGCGGACGAAGGATGGACACTAATAGAATGGCCTGCCGGAAACGGAGTTTATGCGCACAGCGGCAGTTCCGATCTGATAATCGGTGCAGAGTTCAAGATACTCATTGACATCGACGGCATTGAGATCATTGTAACGGAATCACATGTGTACACGGGAAAAGACATCAAACCGGAAATAACGGTGATCTTAGTATCAACGGGGCAGCCGCTGGTTCAGGGAAAGGATCACATTGCGGAATATGAGAACAACAAGAACGCCGGAACCGCCAAAGTGACAATAACCTTCATAGGCGATTATCACGGAACCGCAGCAGTAACATTCGAGATAACCAAAGCGGTTCTTACGGTGACTGTCGATAAAGACCAAAACAAGATCTACGGAACCGCCGATCCGGTATTCACGTATACGGTGACAGGATGGAAAGGACAGGATGAAGAAAACGCACCGTCAACACTTACTGTGGTCCTTATAAGAGAGAACGGAGAGGATGCGGGAGTTTATTCAATATCATACGAGCTTCTATTCGAATCCGGCGGTAATTACACGATACGATTCGTTGAATCCGTTTTCACAATAACGCCTGCAATGCTGACGGTAACCGCCGATCCAGGTCACAAGACATACGGCGATGCTGATCCCGCGCTCACATACACGGTCACAGGATGGCAATTCGCCGATGAAGCAAACAAAGACGTGATACTGAGCGGCTCGTTGACAAGGGAAAACGGAGAGAATGCCGACTCGTACAGCATAAACCAAGGAACGCTGATCGACACAAGCGGTAATTACACAATACAATTCCTTGGATCCGCTTTCACGATAACGCCTGCAGTACTGACGATAACCGCTGACGATCTCGCAAATGTATATGGCGCTACCGATCCGGTATTCACGTACACGGTCACAGGTTGGCAGTTTGCCGATGAAGCAAACAAAGATGCAATACTTACAGGTTCATTGGAAAGAGACGCAGGGATCAGCGTTGGATCATATACGATACATCAAGGAACATTGGTCGACACAAGCGGCAATTACACGATAGAATTCATCGAAGCCGTTCTGACGATAACGCCTGCAACGCTGACCGTAACTGCCGATGACCTCACCGAGATTTACGGTACAAACGATCCGGTATTCACGTACACGGTCATGGGATGGGAACACGGAGATGACAACTCCTTATTGAGCGGATCGTTGGCGAGAGATACAGGAATTAACGTTGGTTCATATACTATACACCAGGGAACATTGACAGATACAAGCGGCAATTACACGATACGATTCGTTGAATCCGTTTTTACCATAACGCATGCAGTATTGACGATAACTGCCGACGATATTACAAAGGTGTACGGTACAAATGATCCGGTGTTCACATACAAAGTTACAGGATGGGAACACGGAGACAATAATTCTTTGCTTAGCGGATCGTTGGCGAGAGATACAGGAATTAACGTTGGTTCATATACTATACACCAGGGAACATTGACAGATACAAGCGGTAATTATACAATACGGTTTGTTGAATCCGTTTTCACGATAACGCATGCAGTATTGACGGTGACCGCCGACGATATTACAAAGGTGTACGGTACAAATGATCCGGTGTTCACATACAAAGTCACAGGGTGGGAACACGGAGACAATAACTCCTTGCTTAGCGGATCGTTGGCAAGAGAACAGGGAGAGAACGCGGGTTCATACAGCATAAACCAAGGAACGTTAATCGAGACAAGCGGCAATTATACAATAGAATTTATCGAAGCCGTTTTTACCATAACGCCTGCAGTATTGACGGTGACCGCCGACGATATTACCAAAACGTATGGTGCCGCCGATCCTGTATTCACATACACGGTCATGGGATGGCAGTTTGCCGATGAGGCAAATAAAGATAACATAATAACAGGTGCGCCGGCGAGGGAGCAGGGAGAGAACGTAGGTTCATACAATATAAACCAAGGAACACTGGCAGACATCAGCGGCAATTATGTTCTATACTTCATTCCCGCCGGCCTGAATATAACGGCCTTGGTCGTTGATGCAGCATCGATCGATGTCACGGTCGAAACAAATCATGAGTACACCGGTAATCCGATAGAACCGGTTCCCGTGGTAATGCTCGGAAACATGATCCTGACGGAAGGCATAGATTACACGGTCTCATATACGGACAACATCTCCGCCGGGACGTCTGCGGTGATGACAATAACGTTCAAGGGCAACTACTCCGGCTGCGTTGAAATAAAATTCGGGATACACTCGGAAATGTTCTTCATCACCGGCACCGTGTTTGATAATAAACACGGAACAGAGCTCGCAGCCGAGATCAAGTATGAGATAAACGGCGTTGTACAGCCTGTTATCGTCACGGGACCGAGCGGCTCATACATGATATCCGGAATACCGTGGGGCGCAGAGGTCAGCATGATAAACGTGCATGTGCACGGTTACCTTCACTTAAGCTCCCTGCCATCATTCGGCGTTACCGCATCCGTACATGATGCGGACATATCAATGGAATACGACGGAATTTCCACGTTCGCAATAACAGTGAAGGCCGATGAAGGAACGATATTCGAATTCACCCTCGACAACTGGAAGACTGCCGGATCGTTCGTCATCGGGCCGTCGGGCGAGTACACGATGGACGGCGTACCGTATGAAACGATCATCGAGAAAAGAGTCTCGGGGAATTTCACGGTAAAATGGGAAAATGATCAGGGAGACGTAACGGAAGGGGACTTTATTCTATTGGCGATACAGAATTCCGGCGTATCGGTAACGCTTTTCCCTGCGAAACAAAACAATGAGGGAGGTCTGTCATGTCTGCTGGTAATATTGTTACTAGCTTTGCTGTTCAAGGCCGTGTGGTTGAAAAGAAGAGGAAAACATAACCTCAAGTTGTACGGACATCGCAGGAGGGCAGAAGAGGACGAACACGAAAAATAAGATCCTGTTCGGAAAATTTCATAATATTCGGAGATGCAACAATCAATTTACCTTGCGGACAAAGTAAAATATATGCGTTCCTTTTTCATTGCTCAATGAGAAGCGACGCTGTGAAGAAGGGGATTGAGAAGGCTCCCGCAAGAAGCCTTCTGCGTGCCGACGGCCTGAACGATGATGATATGAAAAAACCGTTCATAGGCATCGCAAATTCATGGAACGACATCGTTCCTGGACACATTCATCTCAACAAGTTAGCGGATGCCGTTAGAGAAGGGATAAGGGAAGCGGGAGGAGTACCGTTCACATACGGCATTCCCGCTGTCTGCGACGGCATCGCGATGGGTCACAACGGAATGAGATTCTCACTCGTTTCAAGGGAGACGATCTCCGATTCATGTGAGATAATGGCGGAATCCCACGCAATGGACGGATGGGTGGGCATAACGAACTGCGATAAGGTAACGCCCGGAATGCTTATGGCGGTGGGCAGGATGAACATTCCCGCGATACTGGTCACCGGCGGCGCCATGGAAACCGGAAAAGTGGAAGGAAAGGAAACGGACCTTCAGACGGTGTTCGAAGCGATAGGCGCATACAAGGCGGGCAAGGTCGATGAGGAGTATGTCAAAAAGATGGAATGCGCGGCATGCCCGGGAGAGGGAAGCTGTTCCGGTCTGTTCACCGCTAACACAATGGCCTGTCTGACAGAAGTACTAGGACTGAGTCTGATCGGATGCGCGTCGTCTCTTGCGATCGATGAAAAGAAGTTACAGATATCCAGGGAGTCAGGCAGGAGAATAGTCGAACTCGTCAGGAAGGACATAAAGCCGAAAGACATCGTGGACGAGCGTTCATTCCGCAACGCGATACGGATAGACATGGCGATAGGCGGTTCGACGAACACTGTGCTTCATCTTCCTGCGATAGCGAAAGAATTCGGGATACCGCTGAAGATAGACGAATTCGACAGAATCTCAAAAGAGGTTCCTCACATAACGAACATGAGGCCCGGAGGTCCGTACAGCATGCGCGACCTCGACAACGCGGGCGGAATACCCGCGGTGCTCAGTATCTTCGCCGATATCATAGAGGACACGGACACCGTTTCCGGAAAAAGGCTGAAAGAGATAGCGAAAGAGCACAAGGTACTGAACGATGAGGTCCTCAGACCTCTGGACAGACCATTCCACAAAGAGGGAGGGATCGCAATCCTCAAAGGGAACCTGGCGCCGAACGGCTCGGTCGTCAAACAATCCGCGGTCTCCGAAAAGATGATGAGGTTCACAGGACCGGCGAAGGTCTACGATTCGGAGAAGGATGCTATGGATGCGATCATGAACAAAAAGGTTGTTTCCGGTGATGTTGTCGTGATAAGGTACGAAGGCCCTAAAGGCGCGCCCGGGATGCCCGAGATGCTGTCGCCGACGAGTCTGATCGCAGGCATGGGACTGGGCGAATCGGTCGCTCTGATAACGGACGGCAGGTTCTCCGGCGCCACGAGGGGAGGAAGCATAGGACACGTGTCTCCGGAGGCGTATGACAAAGGGCCGATCGCCGCTGTCAGGAACGGAGACGTGATAGAGATAGACATACCCGCAAGACGTCTCAATGTCAACATATCAGATAAAGAATTGAAAGAACGCCTTACGGGTGCGAAAGCACCGGAAAGGCAATTGACAGGCGTATTAAGGAAATACAGGTCGCTGGTGAGCGACAGTTCCGAGGGAGCGCATCATTACAAATAATGACGTTCCGTCATTCCTCAAAATATTTCTTTCCGAGTTCCATAAGTTCAGTGAAACGTTCGGGATCATTCGAGAGGGACGCATCCTTCACTTCTCCGAAGGCTTTCTCAAAGACCGTCCACATTTTTTCAGTGCTGACATTCAGCCGCTGTATGTCATGGTAAAGGGAAGCATTCTCGCCCGATACAGGGATGCAGGTTCCCAGCATTTTATCGAATGTTGTTGATCCCGCGGATTTCAGCTCATTGAACGGTATGCCCGACGATCTCAGTGCGGTGAAGAACACAATGTTGGATGCGTGCGCAAGCGCCAGCACATATGACATAAGTTCATCGTGTCTCTCAACGCCGGTGATGATGATGTCCATCCCTTCATCTGAAAATATTTCCGCCGCTTCGGACACCGCTTCATTGTTCCCGCAGTCGCAGATGATCATCCTTCTGTCAACCGCGGATCTCGATGAAGGGCCGAACATCGGATGCACGGAGCAGACCTTCCTGCGTTCCGCAGCGTCTTTAAGGACGGACGAGAATGATGTTTTCACCGAAGAGATGTCAAAGATCAAAGCGTCCTTTCTGCAGACGCGTTCCGCTTCCTTTAAGACCGATGCGGCGGAAGGGATCGGAACGGATATCACAACGATGTCGGAGTTTTCGGCATCATTCATGCTTCCGGCGGAAACATCAACCACATTGACAACCGAACCGCGGTCTTCGAAGTATCCGGAGATCCATTGCCCCATCTTTCCTTTGCCGCCTATGACCGTCACGTTTTTTTCGATCCTCTTTCGCGGAAGGGAATACTGAAGGTCCACGGAAGCTGAGATAAGCGCTTTTCCAACGAATTCGGCAACATCCGCCGGCAGTGATGAATTCTCTGACAGCTTCAGGTACCGTTCTATTACTTCTTTCTCAACGTCTTTGTTCCTTAAAGGAATATCATTTCTGATCTTCACTTCACCGATGATCCCGGCAACGTCATTCCTTTTTATCATCAGTCTGATTATCTCGGAGTCGATGTCACCGATCATTTTTCTCAGCGTATCGAGATCGTTCATATCAATCCCTCACATATTGCGGTATCCGCCGTTACTATTGCAGTCACGGCCTCAACGACGGCGACCGCTCTCGGAACTATGCACGGATCATGTCTTCCTTCTGTTGATATCGTTACGTCTTTCATGACGGACAGATCAACACTCCTTTGTTCCTTTGATATAGAAGGCGTCGGTTTGAACGCCGTCCGGAACACAAGCGGCATTCCGTCGCTCATCCCTCCGACGACGCCGCCCATGTTGTTCGTCAATGCTTTGATGCCGTTCTCGATTTGATATTGGTCATTGCTCTCCGAACCTTTCATTTTCGTGAGTCCGAATCCTCCGCCGAACTCTATGCCTTTGACGGCAGGAATGCCGAATACGGCCTTTGCGAGAACCGCATCAAGTGAATTGAACCAGATGCCTCCGAAACCGATCGGCAGCCCGGAGACCACGCACTCAACGATGCCGCCGATGCTGTCCCCTTCTTTCGATGCGCTCATTATCTCATTTCTCATGAGATCGTCAAGACCGGCGGAGCAGGCGCGTGTTGCATACTCTCTGGAAACGAACGCGTCGTTGATGTTACGCGCGTCATCATCGCCGACAGAGCCGACGGATCGTGTGAACGCCGCTATTCTGACGCCGGCAGGCAGGAGCATCTGTTTTGCTATGCTCCCTGCGGCCACGATCGGTGCGGTCAGGCGGCCGGAGAACTGACCTCCTCCGCGTACGTCATGATCCTTCCATTTGATCATCGCCGGAAGGTCGGCGTGCCCGGGGCGCGGTATTGACGTATATTTTGAACTGTCGACGTTCTTGTTCCTTATGAGCATGAGTATCGGCGTTCCGTCGGTCACATTATCTTTGACGCCTGAAATGAACTCCACGTCATCATCCTCTTTCCTGGGAGTTCCTATGCCGTCCTTAGGTTTTCTGAGATCCATATCCTTTTTCAATTCGTCCATTGATATATTCATTCCCAAAGGAACATTTTCGAGTATGCATCCCACATGGGGACCATGACTCTTTCCGAACAGATGGAATCTCATTCTGCTTCCCAACGAATACATTCTCAGACCTCCGCGTTCATTCCCAATTTTCTTAAATGATCGGGAAACAGCGGATACGAGACATCGTAGCAGCCGCTGTTCGTCATTGTAACCTCGTTATCGCAAAGCAGTGAGGCAACGGCCGCGGACATGAGTATGCGGTGATCCTCGTGATGTTCAGCCTTTCCTCCTTTAAGACGGTTCACGCCGCTGATGACACAGCCGTCATCCGTTTCCTTTACATCGGCGCCCAATGCGGAAAGCATATCCGCGGTCGCCTTTATCCTGTCACTCTCTTTGAATCTCAGTTGCGGTGCACCGTATAGAACACTTTTACCGGGTGCGGTGCACAGAAGGACCGCAACTATAGGAAAAAGATCGGGAATGTCGCCCATGTCGATGTTCATTGCTTTAAGCTCGTTCGCCGAGACCGTTACTTCATTCCCTCTTATTGAAACATCCGCACCGGCTTCTTTCAGAATGTCAACGATCCTTTTGTCTCCCTGAGGTCCGTCCATATCCATGTTCCTCACGGTGACGGAACCGCCGAGCGCCCCCGCGACCAAGGGAAATGATGCGGACGACATATCCGACGGTATTGTGATATCATGTCCTTTGTATCCGGTGCCGCCTTTTATTCGTATCACGCTGTCATTCGTGACAATGTCCGAGCCGAAATGTTTCATCATGTTCTCAGTGATATTCAAATAAGGTCCGGATGAAAGCACACCGTCGATATGTATTGCAGTGTCGGCAGCAAGCATCGGAGCGGTCATCATAAGCGATGATACAAACTGTGAGCTCACATTCCCTTTTATGCGCACATCGCCTCCTTTGTTGGGTCCGCATACGGTAACAGGCGCTTTCCCGTTGTCCGATGAACATTTGACGTTCATTTCCGAAAGAGCATCCAGGAGCGGACCCATAGGTCTCGATCGCAAGGATGCGTCGCCCGTGATGGTAACCGGAGAACCGAACATTGACGCTATTCCCGTGAACAGTCTCATCGTTGTTCCTGAATTATCTGCGTCCACAACACGATCGGGAGCGTGCAGTCCGTTGCTGATAATCTCAATACCGTCGGAACGAATTCTGACCTCTGCGCCCATCGCTTCAATTGCGTTAAGAGTCGCCCCGGTGTCCCGGGAATCGAGAGCGTTTGATACTTTACAGCTTCCGGGCGATAGCGCCGAGAGGAAGAACGCCCTGTGCGTATAACTTTTCGAAGGAGGCGGCGTTATCACACCTTTTACCGTTTTTCCTGAGAATCTCATCATCTGTTCACCTTGTTCTTGTGACGATCGCACTGTATCCGGCTGCTTCAAGATCCCTGAGGAATGAAGCGCCGTCGCCTTTCCCTACGATCACGGATATCGCCGGCCCTGTTCCGGAGACTCCCGCGGCCAAAGCTCCCATTTTGATCGCTTTCTTTGCGATGCGGTCGTCGATGTTCATGACACCGGCTACAAGTTCTCCGTTCTTTGTAAGCGCATCATACCAGTCTTTCTCCGCGATCCTTACCAACTCTCGGGATGCACCGGAGACCGCATAAAATTTTTCTTTGTCTATGGAAGGTTTGCGGATCTTCTCATCAGTGAAAAGCAGTATGACGTCGTTCTCCTCCGCTTTTTTTCGGATCATTAGAGCGTTATGTTCGTTGTCCGTCATCACAAACCCTCCGAGATGGCAGCCGCACGCATCATCGAACGCTCCGGTTAACGTGACATCCGCTTCCACGGCGCATCTGACGCCCAGACGTATGATATCGAGAGCGTCTAACGTATGATCACGTGATATCGCATCCGCAACGGAGGAGATCACGGCGTTGCACGCGGAACTCGAACTCTTCAACCCTTTGGATATCGGTATCTGCGAATCGACGGACAGTTCCCAGCCGTCCGGTTCTTCCGTTCGGAAATGAAGAAAAGTGTTTTTTACGCAGATCCTTGCCATCTCGGTGCTTTCATTCGCATCGTTAATTATATTCACCCGTCTGCCGGATCCGCCTGCATTGAACTCGGCCTTCGTTCTCAGATCGATACCGACGGCTGCGCCTATTCCGCACGGTATTGCGTTTATCACGGTCACTGCGCCGTAAGACATCATATCGCAGCCCTCATCACTTCATACGGCACACGTACGGACGTGAAAAGTTCGAACGCTTTGATACCCTGATACGCCAGCATATCCTCTCCCCTCACTATCCTGCATCTTTTACTCTCTGCCGTATCGGTAAGACGGGTCCTTCCGTAGACCATGTCGAATATTGTCTGCCTGCTGTTTATCTGCTCTATTTTAACAGGATATTCCGAAGTTCCGTCCATATTCAGAGGAGTGCAGTTCACGATCAGATCGTATTCTTTGATGTCAACATATTCCTTCTCCTGCGGTCTAAGCGAGAACTCCGATGCTATCTTTCTGACCGCATCCTTATTACGGCCGGTTATTGTAACGCAGGATCCATTTTCCGAAAGGAAGTATGCACATGACCTTGCGGCACCGCCGGACCCCACTATCAATGCTTTCTCCGCGGTATCCGGCAAGACGGCCTTCAACGCTTCCTCAATACCGTGAACGTCCGTGTTGTATCCCTTAAGTTTTCCGCGGTCGTTCACCACGGTGTTCACCGCACCGACCGCCTCGGACATTTTATCGCATTTGACATATTCCAGGATATCGGTCTTGTAGGGTTTCGTGACGTTTATCCCCTTTATATCGTAACCGATGATGAACTCGTCTATACCATCAAGCGAAGGCGTATCGAACGGCAGATATTTTCCGTTGATCCCGGAATGTTCAAACGCCGCGTCATGCATCGCCGGCGATCGCGTGTATCCGATATCGGATCCCGCTATTCCGGTTATGATACAATCATCTCCCAGACGCTTCATCTCTCTGACGCTAAGTTGACCGGGCGCCGTTGGTTTTCCGGCGTGTGCGAACGTGAACTCATTTTTCATCATTCTCTGCCTTATCCTTGTAACGGTTCCGATATCTCCCATGCCCAATATCACATGCTTTTTCCTGACCGATACGGAGGCGTTCAGCAGCGTAACCGCATCTTTCACGGAATTCACTTTGAACGCGGTTTTCACGATATCGCCGTCCATCGATCCGATCATTTTGATTATTTCGTCAAGGTCAGGCGTACCGTCAAAGTTGTGATAGGATGTCATTATCTTATTCGCGAGATCCGGCCGGCAGGCATCCTCAATATCAATTATCCAGTCATCCGGCACCACAGACATTGTGATACCGTTCTTGAATGATACGAGGCCCGTCTGCCCCTTTCTGAGAATGTTCTTAGGAATTGCGTCAAATACGTCTGCGCGTATCTCTATCATATCCGCTGACGGCAGTTCATCCGAACGGATGTCATCGACCGAACCCAATGATGCGCATACCTTCATTACAATTCCTTTATCTTTTCGTTTACCGGCATTCCGAAGTGTCTGCCGCCGGAAGTAAGGAGTACGAACACCTCATCCCCTTTCTTCAGTTCGCTGACCGATACGGAACCGCCCGGGGTCACAAGTTTCACAGTCTCGGCGTTCTGCAGTATCGTTGTGTACTCGTTTCCGTCATGGATCACGGAAACGATGAGCATCGGTCTTATCTCGGTCTTGCATCTTCCGATCGTTGCGACCTTGGTATCGCCGTTCCTGTCAACGAGCATAACATCGTCACCGGCCCGCAGTTCCGAAAGATATCTTGTTCTGCCGTCCGGCATCATTATGTATGCGTGAACCGCACCCGCATTCACTCTGAACGGCCTTGAGGCGACATACCCGTTCTCCTCGCTTTCCGATTGCACAAGGAAAAGACATGACGACTGCGACCCTATGAGCATACCTTCGCCCGGCACCATTGATGAACAAGTATCGATGCACACACGGTCTCCGGTCTGCACGTTCCTTACGTCCGTGACCTTTACGATCGTAAGTCCGACTCCCGGAACCCTGTCCGCATCGATCAACACGTTCTTCACGTGTTCGGGAGAGTTCACGCATATCACAATGCCGTCCGTACCTTTCTCAAGTATGTTCCGGCATAATTCCGCATCATCGGCGGATGAGACGCATGCCATTATCTTCGTCTTTCCGGATGATGCGGCTATGAGATTCTCGAACGGTATGACGGACCAGTCGCCGGTCGACACTATCATAACGTCCTCTTTTCCGCAAAGGTCCATGGCCGCCGTCTGATCCTTCGGAGAATGTATATTCAAAATCCTTCCGGAGACCTTACCGGAAAGTCTTCCGTTCTCGTTTATGATGAATTCAGCTTTACCAAGCGATGACATACTCTCATCGCCCGGACGTATGATGAATGTTCTCACTCCCGCTTCCAGTCCCGATATCAGCAATTCTCTCCTTTCGCCGGCGTCATCGGGAATGTCCGTTCTCATCCATATTTCCGTCATGGTATCACTTAATGAACTTCGCCGCCTCTTTGACGCTCAATCCGCCGATCACGATCCCGGAGATCGCTTCGGTCATTGCTTTCGGACATCTGTGCTGGAATATGTTCCTGCCTATGGAAACGCCTTTTCCTCCGGCTTCAATGGAATCATGCACCATGTTCAATATGTCCATATCGGAATCCATCTTCGGACCTCCGGCGATGAGCACCGGGGCCAATGCGCCTTTTACAACGTCTTTGAAGGCATCTATGTTACCGGTGTAACTCACTTTGATCAGATCGGCACCGAGTTCCGTTGCCACTCTCGCGCAGTGCGCCACGGTCGCGGCGTCAAACGGATCCTTCACGGAAGGACCGCGCGCGTACGACATCACGAAAAGCGGCATCCCCCATTCCGAACAGTCGCGGGATATCTTCCCGAGATCGGAGAGCATCCGGGATTCGCTCTCCGCACCAAGGTTGATGTGTATAGATACGGCATCCGCTCCGAGTTTGATGGCTTCCTCGACAGTCGCCACAAGTACTTTGGAATCGGATGCGGAACCGATGTTCGTAGACGCCGAGAGATGAAGTATAAGGCCGACGTCATGACCTTCTGTCCTGTGTCCGTACGGTATAAGTCCTTTCTGCATAAGGACGGCGGTCGCACCGCCTCCCCTGACTGCGTTCACGGTCTCTTTCATATCAATTATGCCGTTGATCGGACCCGCGGATATGCCGTGGTCCATCGGAACTATGACCGCATTCCCGGTCCTCCTGTCGATTATCCTTTCCATTCGTATGTTCTTACCGAACATTTTCTTACCTCTGTGATGCATGCTAACACGTGACATACTATTTATATTCTGTCCGCGAATGCCTATAGAAAGGCGTACGAAAGATATATATCATGTTCTCCGATACTTGGGCACACGGGCTGGTAGATCAGCTGGAAGATCGCATGCTTTGCAAGCATGAAGTCGCGAGTTCAAATCTCGCCCAGTCCACTCCCCAACATCGGGGTAGATGATTTTTCAACACTATTAAAATCAAGCCACGAAATGTCCAAAAAATCGGCCATTTTGAATCCGGAACACGACCGCGGGAAACATGTGGAGGGTTCCGCTTGAATCTCGAAGAGCGATTAGAGAGGAGCGTAGAGTTATCTTACAATCTGCATCTAAATCTCTGTAAGGTCCTTGATGGATTCCTTGAAGAAAATAAAGAAGGGCTTGAAACTCCGGATCTTATATTCATCTTGTCAAGAGCCACCATGATGGCATTTATGTCTCATTCAGGCGCCCCCACTATCCTGGAAAATAAAATGCTAGGCCATCAACTTCTGGATGTGCTGTCAGAAGAAATAGAAGTTGTTAGTACGAGAAGAATACAAACAAAAAGCACCAACGCAGATACGTCGGAGGAATCCTTATGCTGAATGCGAGGAATCTAGCCAATTCTCTTACAGCAGATCACGGCCCTAAAGCTGCTAAAAAGATGGCAAGAGTTTTCAGAGATCACGCTATTGAAAAAGAATCCCATGCAACGGCGGCTGCATGGAAAGAAGTCTGCGCAATACTGAATGTTCCCGAAAGTAAACTCTCAGAGGGTAGACGGACTCCAACATCCAAACTCCACTGCCCTCTCAAACCGTGCGAACCTTGTAAGGCTACAGAGGATTTAGCACTGGAAAGCAATTGCATCTGCCCGCGACAGAACCGATCACGCGGTCGCAACCGCCGAGATGATGCGCCGCTTCTTCTCGTCAACGAGAAAATGGAGGCCACGGCATGAACGCTATTATACGCGCACATGTATGTACGAAAGAAACCAACGAACGGGCGCAATTAAATGTTTTTGAGTTAGACCTTCAAAAATTTTGCGCCCGTTCACTCCATTCTTTGTATCGGAGTACTGACAACTCAACTCCGTGTGATAAAGAAGAAAACTCGCGCGATTCGACTTTCTTCTGCAAAAATGCCATTACATCATCAGATAAAGATACTGTCAGAGATTGCCTTTTACGGTTTACCATGCAAGGGTATCCCTTACACAAACCTTTAAGTATTCTCGCTGACAATACTTACATTGTAAGGAATGCCCTTACAGAAGGTCTAACAGATGAGAAACAACACACAGATAGCGGACACGCTGAACAAACAATCAATTCGTACGCTCATGAAGGTAAATTGGGGCAACGCAAACATAGAGATCACACGAACACAAACTCGCTCCGATCTCACAAAAGCTCAACAATTGCGAATGTCCGAAATAATGACCGAACCCCTGAATGCCACACAAGAAACTTGAGGGGAGTGATCGCATGAATTTACTTCACGAAATAACGCTGCCTCAAAGACGCAGAGTCATAGAAAGAGACACCCTTAACCTTCCTCCGTTTGAAGAGTATCTGAGAAACGCATTATTAGGAGACCTTACAGGTTGGACTCTTGACTATGAGTTGAGCGGCGGATTGAGACGCCACACTCTGATAGACCACAATAAAGACATTGGGTTTGACGCTTACGAGGATGGCAAACTTATGAGAATATATGGTCCATATGATCGCGTCCACAGTATGACATTGGAGGCCTCCGCATGAGAGGAGTTCCATCCAAAGGAATCACTGATCAGAGCATCAAAAACATTTTTGAAAAAGTCGCAAAAAGATATAAAATCAAGATAAAACGCATCTCAATAACCGCCGTTCCTCCGGCCGTTTATTACCGCTCATTCGAAGGATGCGAGCTAAACATCATACTGTCAAGATTCTGGATATCCACCAAGCGCGACGCTCTAAGGGTCGCGGAAGAAATAATGTCTTCCGCTCATGAAAGTCTGGAGGCGATGTAATGGAAGTAAAATTCCTAAGAAAGGCCGAATGCGATAGGTGCGAATCTGATGTCATTACAAAGACTCCGCACCAAACAAGTCCACAATTCGAGCTCGAAAACAAGGGATGGCATTACAGATACATTCCCTTCAGATCGAAGACTTTGTGCCCTACACATAATCCGTGGTTCAAACTCACGGCTCATGACATTCAATATATGTCAGATATGACACCGGTACAATGCCTCGACTGCGTCCATATGGCAGATCTATGCATAGCGACACGATTTCATAGATTCAAAAGAGCAGAGCATTACACCTTCTGTAGACATACAGGAACACGTGCTTTCCACAATAAAAGATGTGTTGATTACAAACAGGAGGATTCTATATGAGGCCGCTTTGTTCTTACGGATTTCCGTGTCGCCATAAATTCTACGATGGAGAGCTTGACTTCTTCTGCGCGTATCCATTAGGGCATGAAGACTCTCCAAAAATGAAGGATTTCGTCAACTTACCGTCACGTCCGCTGATCTGCGACATGACATTTTATTGTTGCCCGATAATCGACCATCTATCAATTTTCAATCACATCGAAAAAATGCTAGATGACTTATGCTTATCCTGCGGAGGGGAAATAGACGCGGAGCGCCCATGCCCAGATTGTAACAGTACAGGCCTTAAGACAGAGCATCAGCGACAATGGGAAAAGGACATTGAAGAGCGAATACTGCAAAGATGTGCTGACAAAAAACTACTCCAAGACAATAAGGAGAAGTGGCCGGAATGAAATTCGATCTGACACAATTCGATGGAGAATCATTCGCCGCCCCGAAGAAAAAGTATCCTACAAAAGAGGATTTCTTAATCGCGCTCAAAGAGCAGTATTGCAAATGCGCCGACATAACAGAAGTATATGGCGATTGGCTAGCATTCAGGCATATCGCAGATTCTGATTACGATTGCGTGAGATCTTACACATTCGTTGAAGAAGGTTCGAGTGGAGCATTTCCCGTGTGGGTCGCGTATAATACATTTCCCATTCCACAGGAGGAATTGTAGTGAGATCAGAAGGAACTACTCACATAATAACCTTCAAAGATGGCACAGAGCGCGTATTCAGCGAACTTTCATATGCGAACCTAAGTGGTGCGGACCTCAGTGGTGCGGACCTCAGGCGCGCGAACCTCAGTGATGCGGACCTCAGTGGTGCGGACCTCAGTGGTGCGGACCTCAGGCGCGCGAACCTCAGTGATGCGGACCTCAGTGGTGCGGACCTCAGGCGCGCGAACCTCAGTGGTGCGAACTTAGATTTTACCAACATCCCAATCTGGTGTAAATCGCTCAATGTAGCACTAGACGATCAACTCACTGTAATGATTATCTCTCACGCCTGTGCCAACGCATCTGATGGATGGCCCGGACTGACGGAAGATCAAAAGAAGTGGCTGATATCGGTGCGCCATCGCACATACCACGACGAAAAGAAGAGTATCGCCAAGAGTCTACGAGCTAAGGAGTGATAATAATGGTTGACTACAAGCACCCATTACCGCATCATATCTTCACGCATCCCTATATAAATGAAGAGGAGGCAAAAGGTAGGGTTGAGTCAACTATTCTCTTTATAGGAGGAATAATGCCTACAGTCTACTTAAGTGGACTGCGGTTGACTGAACCGTGGTGGAATACGTGCAAAGTTAAGGAGGCAGTCTGATGTCTGAACCTCCGAAACTCACAGATAATGAGATATGGATATTCGCCGAACTTATCAATACGGAAAACACGAAGGCACCGCGCACAGCACAGCAAGTGGCTGAAATAACGGGTTTTTCCAAACAATACGTCTCAAAAACAATAAAGAAACTGTCGAATCTCAAAATAATTTCGCCGTTAAGCGGATATCGCACAGACAAGCTATACGACACCGGAAGATACGGAAACCGAGTTAAAGGCATGGTAGATCAGAGCGTCATTGATGCTTTGAGGCTGCAAAGAAAGGTTGACTCAACAGGGGTGCATCCCTCCCCAACCGTAGAATCGCCGCCGGCGCACCTCTACAACGTTCCCATGGTAATGGGCGCGCACTTCCCGTACACGCAGGCAAGGTTCAAGGTCATAGCAGAAGGAAATATTGAATACACTAATGAGATGGCAGTCGAAGTAAAGGAAGGGCATGTCGTAAGATTTTTGAAAATCGGCGACTCTCCCAAAGAAAAAGACATTAAAAGATTGAAATTCCCGGTATTCGGAGAAAACGCAAGATCGCGCGAGGCCCTGAAGAATCAAGACAATTTCGAAGCTCACTTTTCTGTAGACGGAGAAAAGTTCAAAATACGCTATCAGCGAACATATCCTAAAAAGGGAGCCCCAAAGCGCCTTTTCTATGTTGACCCTTTAGAGGATCCCGAATTTCTGCTATCCGATATAACATCTGACGAAGATGTCGGAATGAAAATTATAGCGAAATGTCGAAGGGTTCTATACTTCCTACAGAAATATGCAGGATGGACATTCGACGATAAACCTCTCAATGACATCAAACGATATCATCTTTACAGCAAAAATAAAGAACTGAATGCATGGGTTGAATCTGAGGTCGGAAGGAAAGTAATGGAGTCGGAAGGCTACAAATTCTGGTTCGACGAATCACACAGGCCGTCCGGACACCTCGAATCAAAATCGCTAGCATTTTTTAAAGCACTAGACAAGCTCGCAGAGATCAGAGCAGACATTGAAGAAGCGAAGGTCGCAATAAACGAGCACGAGGTAAGGATCACAGACTCAGAAAGAGAAATATTATCCATGACCGCAAATATTGAATCAAATCAAAAGAAAATTCAAGAGATCAAGGCTTATGTCATCAGTGAATTGATAGATGTCTGGAAAACGATAGAAGAGGCAGTCTTAGTTCAGAAAGCTTCCTTTAAAACAACGGCCTTGATGGTAAAACCTCTAGAGACATTCGCAGGAAGCGACGCAGAGGGAGGGATGTACGGATGACTCCGCGCACTCCGACACAGTGGGCCCGCGAGATAATGAAGCAACGACGGCATAAGGCACTAGTATTCGACCGATACAAGGATGAAGTTTCGGGCGCGAACAAGAAAAGGCCGGAACTTGACCGAATGATGGCCGATGCAAAGTTCAGACGTTTCGATAAGATCGTCGCGGATCACATAAAAAG
>WQZU01000007.1 GCA_009780575.1 Candidatus Methanomicula labiotermitis | reverse complement strand
TTGCCTAGGACTTCCTTCAGATCCCGCCTCACGACGGGCACCCTTGTCTTCGGCTAACAGTTCCCGCCGTAAAGCCTGTAGGGGACTTACACCCCCAAGTCCAATCACATGCCGGGCACACATAGGGACCGCCCATCACTGGACTGTCCCTATTCGACTATATCATCCGATAAAAATAAAAAGGTCCCTAGTATACATTTTTACATGAAGGACAAGCGGCGGTTCCGGATATTAATATCGGTGTCGCTGCTCGTTCCCATGCTCATTCTCATCTTGGGTATCGCGATGAACTTCCACATCTGGCATGTTCTCTTCGCTTTTACCGCCGCATCAGTGGTTCTGCCTATCACCGCCTACTTTCTGTATGCGCGGATCACCGGAAAAGGACAGCGGAAAGAAGATGATGCGGAAGACTATCCGGGGTCCGAAGATAACCGCATTAAACGTAATGTGTTTCTGTTTATAGGATTATCATCACTGATCCTGATCCCAATTCTGATAATAGCGTTCTTCTTAGCTGGAACCGGAAGCGTTGCAGTAACGATGGATGACGAGCGCCTGCATGTTGACGCTCCGATGGTTGATCGAACTATCAGTTACGATGATATCATCTCGGTGGAACTACGCTATGATTTCGACCCCGGGACGCGGGTCGGAGGCTTCGGAGGCAATTACATCAGTAGCGGCAACTTCAGAAACAGTGAATTCGGAACGTATACGTTGGCAATATACCACGACGTCCGGGCGTATATCGTGATCAATGACGGGCATAGGATCCTGGTGTTCAATCAAAACAGTGTTGACAGAACGGTCGAGATATTCAACGAACTCAAAGTGAGAACGGGTCAATGACGCATCGTCTGCGCATACGCAGAAAATGTTATGCAGAGATTGCGATAAGATGAACACGTGTTAGAGATCATAGCCGAAGCTGCAAGCAGTGTGTTTTAATCGTTCGCAGAACCATCGGTCAAAATAATACGATCAGATTGACGAATTCCAATCGGCAACATACTTTGTTAAGGAGATCAGTAAACAAATTGCGGTGGAGATCACAAACAGCAACACCTGTTCGCTGTACGCTTCCATTATCAGATATACTGTTCCGAATGCTAAAAATGCCGCAAACGACACGATGGCCGTTCTGTGAGCCTTTGCGATCCGTCTATGCATACCAACACCGGAAAACAGGAACATGAATCCGAAAAACATGAACAGAAACCCGATCGCCTTTGTCTTCATCTCATCATACAGTGCTTGCTGCGCTCCGAAAGCGATATAGCATACAGCGAGAGCCAACATGATCAATACAACACATGATGCAAGCATATGTCCGCGTTCTTCTTCTTTTGAAGAATAATCCGGTCGTTTAGATTTCGGCACGGATGACTGAACATGATCGTTTGTATTTAAACACATATTACAATTATATCCGGTATACGTTCAATGCTTCGAAGCATATCCCGACATGATTTGTCACAATGCCGCATCATTCATATCTTATGAAACTGCGAGCGCGGCATACAACGCAGATTTCCGCTAACAATGTGTCAGTGCAGTATGTAATAAAGAACCGCAACGCAATCGTGAAAATATGATCAGCCTGTCATCAACCGAGGGTTCACCGACATTGGGATGCCCGTGCGCCCTGTCAGTTCGGTGATGAATATCTCCCTGTTCTCCGGAGTTATCCCTATGCCATCCTTCTTTCCGTGGGTGTTCGTGAACTCTATCCACATCTGGCCGCGTGATGAAACGCCGATCACTAGACCGGTGTCGGATCTTTCGTAGAATCTTATGATGTTCGCGTAAGGTATGAATTCCTGCACTATCATTCTAATGCCTGGTGGAAATCGTATGCCGTCCGTTTCAAGGGTGCATATATGCCTCGCGATCATGATCATAACGGCGCCGAGGAAAAGAGACATCGGCCCAAACGCAAGAAAGAACACGATGTCCGTACTCGTTAGGTACAGTGCAATAGTGAATAATATCGCACAGAACAAGAGCATGGAATAATAAAGCCCTCCTTTCGAAGAGCCGAATCTTATATTACCATCACCATCCGTGCGCATAAACATTGTAACACAGCCTGCTTCTTCAAAGCTTCCGAGTAACATAACATACAGATCGTTCGAATGGATAGTGATCGAACGATCCCAAAATATGATGAGGTTGATTATTTCGAACAGGAGTTGCTCTCATAGGGATGATGAAAGAAGTTTCGGAAGACTGCACTAATTCATTAGAACAAAGTGGAGGAGGATGGAGGATAAACCAAATATGATGAGAAAAATTCCGCACAGTCTGCATATGTGTATGGATTTCTTCAATCCCATACGGTCGACCTGTTCTTGTGGGGAAAACGGAAGGACTGTTATTGTGACGGCTCCTATGAACAGCATTGTAGCCACGAAAAAGAATACATAATCAATGAAAATGAAACCGGGGATGAATAGAGAGAGTGAGCCAAATGTTCCCATTAAAAATATTTTGGCATACTTTTTTGCAGAGTATAGTGGGATTCGTATTCATTTCTGCAATCATCTCCGCAGAAATTCATTGCGCATTTTTCGTTGCAGTATTTGCATCTCATGTACGGCCATCCTCGAAAAGGTACTTGTCATCGATGATATTAAGTTTGATATCCTTCTCATACCACACATTCGGTGTGTCGGCTTTTTTTGCTTCTGTGCTACACAAGGACTTCGTGAACACCTACCTCCAAGAAAGCATCAAGATTCTTAAGGTCTCGCAGGAACACGTTTACCGGAACGTCATAATCGAGTGACTGATGAGGCCTTTCGGTGTTGTAGAACATTATCCAATCCATCAGCACTTTACGTCTCATCTCCATTCCTTTGACATCGGGTATGTGTGCCGTCTCAAGTATGGCGCTCAGATGGGAGCGTTCCACCTTCCCCTGGGTTTCAGGATGTCCGATGCGTCCCATTATGTGCTCTATGCCGTATCCTTACACCATATCTCGAACTTATGGTTCTCCTCTCCGCCTCGGTTGTTCGTGAATTGCGTCCCGTGGTCCGTGAGTATCTGCTTCGGGGTCCCGAACATATCGATGGTGCTTTCAAGGAGCCTTATCACGGTATCCGCGGCTGACATCGTGACCTCCATCCCCAATATCATCCTGGAATGGTCGTCCCATATCCATATTGACCACAATCCGTCCGGCCATTGTTTGTAGTCCAGTTGCCACAGGGACATGCTGTGTTCCCTTTCGAACCGGACATACGTCTTCCTTTTCCTCTTCTTATAAGGCCTCAGCATCCTGTTCTCTCGAAGGACACTGTCTATCGTGCCTGCGGAAGCGTTCAGTTTGCCGACGATACCGATCTTCGCGGAACCCATCCGCGGATGTTCCCTGCGTATGCGGACAACGTCATCCTTTATCCTGTTCCGAACCGTACGTCCTTTCCCGTGATACATCGGAAGCGCCAGGAAGCTCAGCTCCGAACATCCTCTCACTCCGTCGGATGTCTTTCCGATCGACGTCCATTTCACTACGGATCCTCGGGATACGCCGTATTGCTTACAGATATCGCTTACGCTCCTTCCGTGTTTCCTTGCATTGAACGCCTTGTACCTGAGATCGTGATAGCTCAGTCCTGTTCCTTCATGGATCTTCGTATCCCATTTTCCGGGTTCACGGGGTTCTCTCTGGGCATCTGATTTATCTATCTGCTTCGCTCTGACACTATCTGGGATCTTCTTCGCCATTTCGGTCTACCAACCTAGGTGAGGAAGTCCCCTCTTTTCATCCTGCCGCTCACACCCGGGCACGTTAGTGCTCGGGTGTTCACGACCTTGATGATTAACACAATACTTTTTTTGCAGAGTATGGTGGGATTCGTATTCATTTCTGCAATCATCTCCGCAGAAATTCACAGTCATTAATTACAACAGTACCAAAGAAAGAAGTATCAAAAAATAAGGGCCACGTTACATGAACAGAGCAATAAGGAGCGACATAGACATCCCCATTATGATTATAAAAAATCCAGCCAGTCTACACTGATGTATTGTTTTCTTTAATCCCGAGTAGTCGACCTGCTCTTGCGGACAAAACGGCAGAGCCATTGTTGTGATGGCAGGTATAATAAATATTACGACCACGAAAAGGAACATATACTCAAGAAAAAAGAACATCGGAACGACTAAAGCAATCGGACCCAACACTCCTAAAAAGAATACGCCTGCATACTTTTTTACAAGAGCATAGTGGGATTCGTATTTATTCATGCAATCATATCCACAGAAATCCGTTGCGCATTTTTCGTTGCAGTATTTGCATCTCATGTACGGCCATCCCCGAAAAGGTACTTGTCATTGATGATATTAGGTTTGATATCCTTCTCAAACCGCATTACTGGTTCTCTGCTTTCTTTCTTCATACCCGTCAGCTGAAATTGATCGATGAACCCCCCCACCCCTGTATTTCCGGTGGAAACGGTTTATCCGGCGTTTTCAGAAAAATGTACCGATCGCATAGATGACGCCTGCCGCCAGTGCGCAGGCGCCTATACACATTCCGATTATAATCCATCCGTTCATTCGTTTTTCCATGATTATCACCTGATATCGTCTTTGACGGAAAATAGATTACGTATATTAAACGGCACCGTTCGCCGGAAACAAAAAAGATAAGAGATTAATACTTGACAGGTGCTCCATGTGAAGCCCATGGAGCGGCATATGTTTCCGTTGGAGGTGTTCATTGGTGGGGTCGATATTCACACGTCATATTGAAAAGAGGAACACGTTGATAAAGAACAAGGATGTTCTTCAGACGTCGTATCTTCCTGAGGAGATGCCGCACCGGTCAGCGGAGATAGATTCCATTGCAACGATAATCGCGTCCGCGTTTCAAAGGGACAGACCTTCGAACATCCTGATATTCGGGAAGACCGGGACCGGAAAGACGGCGGTCATGAATTTCATCGGTAATGAATTAAGGAAGGAGGATCCTTCCGGGAATACCTGTGTTTATATATACATAAACTGTAAGATCGTTGACACACAATACGGAATATTACAGAACATAGGCAATCAGACCATGGCGGATTCCGGGAAAAGCATAACAACCGGATTAAGTATTGAGAAAGTTTCTTCCGATGTAAGGAATTCCATAGATGAACACAAAAAGGTGTTCATTGTTGTTCTTGATGAGATAGATCATCTCGTTTTCAAAAGCGGTGATGATGTTCTTTACTATTTATCAAAGATCAATGAAGATCTCAAACATTCGAAACTTTCGCTTGTCGGTATCTCGAACAGTTTGAAATTCAAGGAACATATGGATCCGAGGGTAAAGAGCAGATTATGCGAAGAACAGATGATATTTCCTCCGTATGATGCTAAACAGATAGAAGACATTCTGAGAAGCAGGGCCGTCCTTGCGTTTGATGACGGAATACTTGAAAACGATGTAATACCGTATTGTGCTGCATTATCCGCACAGGAGATGGGCGACGCGAGAAGAGCGCTTGATCTTTTGAGGGTTGCCGCAGACATAGCCGAAAGGACAGGAGAATCCGCTGTTACCGAAGCTCATGTCAGATACGCAAAGAACAAAATTGAAATGGACATTGTCAGTGAAACAGTAAAAACACTGACGCAACAATCAAAAACCGTTCTCATGAGCATAATACACAATACGAACGATGACAACAAAACGATGACGACCGGGGACGTTTACGCTGTTTACAAAAAACTCTGCGACATTCTTCAAATATCCGTGTTAACGCAAAGAAGGGTCACCGATCTGATATCCGAACTGGATATGCTTGGTATTGTGCACGCACCAGTGAAATCATTCGGAAGGGCGGGCAGGACAAAGGTCATAGAATTGAGCATCCCGATGGACGTATGCAACATGCTCACGGACGATGACAGCATGAAACCTCTGAAAACATCCAAGCTGCGTAAACAGACCACTTTGTTGTGATGCACGTTCATTGACATCTCAAACGGACAATGAACATTTCCACCGGAAATACAGGGGTGGGGGGGTTAGACTAATTGTAAAGATCTCCGTATAATATCATATGTACGGGTACTTTGTTCATGAATGATATCCTCAAAGACAAATACGTCCTGTTCTCCGTTGCATCCGTCCTCATCATAGTTTTTGTATCCATGGTTGGTTCATTCAACATCGACGGCGTCAGCGGCAACGGAATGACGGAGATCATTGGTGTGATAGACAATCCCGCACCGTCGCAGAACGGTACCGTTTTTAATGTTACGGATCTGGAAGGAAATGAGTTCAGATGTTTTTACAGGTCCCACGTACCGTCATCGCCGTCCTTGTGCAGACTCATCGGAAGTTTCTCGGCGGACGGCAACATATTCTTTGTTGACCGCATCATAATAAACAGCGCATGGTAACGTCCGCAGGTGTAAGCGTATTTATACGCACGGAAAGTTGGTCTGATGTGTACATTGCCGTTGATGATACCGACTCCCGTACCGGGAACTGCACATCATATCTTCTGACAGAGATCATGCGCGAACTTTCCGATGCGGACATCATCGGAAATCCGAGACTTGTGCGCTTAAATCCGGCCGTGCCGTGGAAGACGCGGGGCAACGGGGCGCTGACGCTCAGAATCGGAAAAGGGATCGGTGCGAGAAAACGCATAGGCGCGATCGGCGGCAAGGATGTTCTTTGTTTCACGGAATCATTGAAATGGGAACCGGATGAGAATGAACTCATCGAAAAGATCAGACCGCTGATAGAAAGGAACATGTCCGACGGATCGAATCCGGGGCTGATCGTTTCGAAGACAAAACCCTCTGTTTCCCTTTATCAGAGCGGCGTTCGCGGGATCATTGAAAAAGAGTATGTGATGTCGGAACTGAACAGGATAGGCGCGGTAACGTATGAGATCGGCAACGGCCGCGGTATAATAGGTGCGGCCTGCGGAATGGCGTGGGAGCCTGGAGACAGCACATATGAGGTGCTGGCATATCGTGAGAACGGAAGACTGGGAACAAAAAGGGAAGCGGATCCCGTGTCGGTAAGGGAAATGGATCTCGCGTTCCCGGGCACATTCAACAGTTGGGAGGAAAGGGAGCGGAAAGTAACCATGATACCGTCCACTCCCTGCCCGGTCCTTTTCGGCCTCAGGGGTGACGATGAGAACGAGACCATCGAGGCGTCAATGCACCTGCGCACCGAACCGGCAGAGAGGTGGATATCTTTCCTTACAAATCAGGGAACGGACGATCATATGATCAGGAACACGGACGAATTGATAGGAAACCGTTCCTATGAGATCGAAGGAACGGTAAGATCGTACGCGAGACGGATACGCGGAGGTCATACGTTCACGGATATTGAGACGGTATACGGAACGATAACGTGTGCTGCGTACGAACCGTCCAAAGAGTTCAGGATGCTTTTTGACAATCTCATTCCCGGTGACAGGATACGCGTACTCGGAGAACTCCGTGAAGATCCTAAAACGCTGAACATTGAAAAGGTGAACGTGCTCTCTCTTGCTGAAAAGTTCATTAAGATCTCCAATCCCGTTTGCGGATCATGCGGCAGAAGGATGCACTCGATCGGAAAGGCGCAAGGATACAGATGCACGGAATGCAGAACCCGTTCATCGGAACCGGTGATGAAAAAGGAAACCAGGTGGATAGTGCCGGGATGGTATGAACCGCCCGCATCCTCAAGACGGCACATCTCAAAACCGCTGAAGAGGATGAACACCGAACAACCGATAGAATTCGTCAATAGTCGTATGCCATGACCGACAATAATATATACAGTCCATAAAATAGGCAACGCAGTGGTCCTATGGATAAAGTTGTAATCTTAAGTGCGGTAAGAACGCCGATCGGTAAGTATGGGAAAGTTTTGGCCGACATCAAGGCAACGGATCTCGGTGCGACGGCCGTTCGCGAAGCGGTCAAGAGGTCCGGCATAAGTCCCGATATCGCGGAAGAATGCATAATGGGCAATGTGATCTCCGCCGGTCTGGGTCAGAATCCGGCGAGACAGGCAGCGCTGAACGGCGGCCTTCCCGTGGAGATCGGCGCCACGACCGTGAACGCCGTGTGCGGTTCCGGTATGAAAGCGGCGATGATCGCCTCTGATTCCATAAGGGCGAAACAGCACGAGGTCATCGTTGCCGGCGGAATGGAGAATATGAGTTCCGCTCCGTACCTGATGCCGGGCGCAAGGTGGGGTTACAAACTGAATGACCATGTTGTAAAGGATTCAATGGTGCATGACGGTCTTTGGGATATATTCAATGATATGCACATGGGCTTCACCGGTGAACTGACCGCAGAGAGATTCAAAGTCACACGCGAGGAAGCGGACCTGTTCTCATACGAAAGCCACATGAAGGCTGCGGCCGCAATGAAGGGCGGAAAATTTTCAAATGAGATCGTGCCGATAACGATCAAGCAGAAGAAGGACGACATCATTGTGAATGCGGATGAGGGCGTGAGAGACGACACGACCGCGGAGGCCCTTGCAAAACTTAAACCGGTCTTCAAAAGCGACGGTGTTGTAACCGCAGGAAACTCGTCACAGCTGAGCGACGGCGCGGCCGCGCTCGTACTGTCTTCGGAATCATTTGCGAAAAAGCACGGAATAAAGCCGCTGGCTGTTGTGGAAGCATACGGCGAGCGCGGTGTGGCGCCGGAACATATAATGGAAGCGCCGATACCAACGACGGAATACGTACTGAAGAGAGCGGGCATGAAGATCGACGACATCGATCTTTTCGAGCACAACGAAGCGTTCGCAACGGCGTCCATCGCAGTCAGGGAAGGACTGAACGTTCCGAAAGAGATATTCAACGTCAACGGCGGAGCGATCGCATTGGGACATCCGATAGGGTGCTCCGGTGCGCGTGTGATAACAACATTGGTGCACGCGATGATCGACCGCAGGAAGGACGTGGGCCTCGGGACGCTGTGCCTGGGCGGAGGCAACGCGGTGACGATGATACTTCGTCGTTACTGATTCGACGGTAACCGGGCGGCATCCGTTGCTGCCGGACCCCGAACACGGCATTTCAGCAAATATTATAACCCATCGCGGTGTGACAGTAACATGCAGCTCGCCGGCATTCTGGAAAAGATAGACGCGTCACGCGACGACATGATATCGGACATGTCCGCCGTCATCAGAATACCCGCGATCGGTCCACTCAACGGCGGGAAGGGCGAAGGGTTAAGGGCAGACAAGGTCCTGGAATTTTTGAAAGGCTTCGACAGCGTTGAACGCATAGATGTGAAAGACATACACGACGGAAGCGTCATGAGACCCAACATCCTCGCCAGGAAGAACGGTAAGGAAAAAGGAACGGTTTGGATCGTCTCGCATCTTGATACCGTTCTTCCGGGCAACATGGACGAATGGAAGACCCCTCCGTACGAAGCGGTCGTCAAAGACGGTAAGATATACGGTCTCGGAACAGAGGACAACGGACAGGCGATAATATCATCTCTGTACGCATCGAAATTCTTTGAATCGCGCAGCCTGTCAAAGAGATCCATCGGTTTGGCGATGGTGGCCGACGAGGAGACCACAAGCGTAATGGGAATTGAACATTTGATCAATGAAGGCCTCTTCGGGCAGGACGACGTGTTCATCGTTCCGGACTGGGGCGTCCCCGGCGGCACAATGGTGGAGGTCGCTGAAAAGCATCTGATATGGCTGAAATTCACAATTGAAGGGAAGCAAACACACGGATCAACACCCGAGAACGGACTGAATGCGTACAGGATAAGCACAAAGATGCTTGTGGACATCCTTGAAAAACTCGAAGACAGATACGGAGACGCCGATCCTCTCTTCAGACCGCCGGAATCGACGTTTGAGCCTACGAAGAGCAACGCGACCGTCGGCAATGTCAATACGATCCCCGGATATCACGAATTCTGGATGGACATACGCCTTTTACCGATGTACGATCCGGACGGGATGATCGATTATGCAAAAGGAATCGCCGCCGGATGGGAGAAGAGGACGGGGGCAAAGATAACCGTTGATATCGAACAGAGAACGATATCCGGAAAACCGTCGGATGCCGGCTGCCCGGAATTCAGGGCGTTGTGTGATTCCATTTCCTCCGTAACGGGAAAAGAACCGGACGTCATCGGAGTGGGCGGAGGAACATGCGCCAATTTCTTCAGACTCGCGGGTTATAACGCATATGTCTGGCAATGCGGCGGCGGCTCGCTTCACCAGCCGAATGAATATTGCGATCTTGACAACCTGATGACCGATGCAAAGGTCTTCGCCACGCTTTTCCACAAGCTTTGCGTCTAATCCTCGAACAGGCGGTCCATCATCCATTTGGAACTGAATTTGATGATCTGATCGTATTCCTGTCCGTTCGCGACGAACGCTATCGGTTTTCCTATCGTGTGCGCTATCGACAACGCGGCCCCGCCCTTTGAATCCGCATCGATCTTTGTCAGCATTATAGCGTCAATACCAACGGCCGCGTCGAATGCGCGCGCCTGCTCGACCGCATCGTTGCCTGCAAGGGAATCACCGACGAATACAACAAGGTCCGGTTTTGCCACCCTTTTGATCTTTTTCATTTCGTCCATCAGATTGTTATTGGTCTGCATCCTTCCGGCGGTGTCCACCAGGACGGCGTCCTTTCTTCTCGCGGTCGCATGCTCAACGGCGTCGAACGCGACCGCCGCCGGATCGGCGTCGGACGAGTGTTTCACTATCTTACAACCAAGTCTCTCGGAATGTATCGTAAGCTGTTCTATCGCTCCTGCCCTGAAAGTGTCCGATGCGGCCAACACAACGGTCTTTCCCTGTTTGATGATACGGTTGGCGATCTTTGCGATGGATGTTGTCTTCCCTGTTCCGTTTATACCCACGAACATGATGACGGTGGGCCTTTTTGCGGCGCTGAACCAGGAATCGAAGTCGAATTCATTTAACTTCAATATCTCGGATATTGATTCCTTCACAGATAACTCAACAACCTCGTCCAGTGTGTGGCCGCGGGCGTATTTCTTTCCTATGAGGCTTTCTCTGACGCCGTTCTTTATCTCTTCCACAACGGGGAACGCAACATCCGCTTCCATGAGAGCGACCTCCAGATCCCAGAGGATGTCGTCAAGGCTGCCTTCTTTGATCTTCTTTCCGGAATCGCCGACGAGTTCCGCGTCTCCGCGGTCCTTTACCTTTTCGGCGGCCTTTTCCTTTTTGATAAGCTTCGCCGCTTCCTTTCTGGAGAGCTTCTGTTCGCTCACGTTCTCACGCGGCGCTTCGCTCAGTGTTTCAAGTTCTTCCGTCACGACGGCATCCGCAATCTCCGGAGGCGCAATATCATCCTCCTTGACAGGCTCCGGCCGACTCTTTTTAAAAACGTTCTTAAGTTTACCCTTCAAGGAGTCGAACATCTGAGCTCACTGCTGTCTTCTCTGGTATTCATGCTGGACGGCCATGGAGAGATCCCTTGCGCGCGTCTCCGTCTCCGTGATGGACTCTCCCGCTCTTCTCAAAGCCTCGGATATCTCTTTCACAGTGTCTTCCAAGTAGGCGACCGCATCATCAAGGCTCTTTTCAACCGATATCCTGCTTCCGATACCGACGATCGCTTTGTCGCTGCCGGTGGCCTTGGCGGCCACGAACGATGACGCTCCTACCGGTATCAAAAGATCATCACCCTCTTTAGCGTTGAGGAACGCTCTCATGGTCTCTCTGGCACGCACGGACTCTTCCAGCGCCTGCTGGAATATCTGCACCTGCTGCGCCAGCGTATCCATTTGCATTTTGTAAACATCTAATGTGGAAAGCGCCTGACGGAGCTCGTCATCATTCATTTCACTTCACCGACCTCGTACTGTACGAGGTGATCCGTTATGTCTTCCCGCGCAAGCTCCGTCAGATCGTCGATGGATATCTCCCATCTTTTGAGTTTGTGCCTGCTGCCCAGGTTGGACAGGATCTTCTCCCTCGCGGCGTCTGCGCTCTCAGCCGCTACTTCAACGGTGAAATCTTGTCTTTTTCTTTTGTCCTTGAAGGAACCCTTTGCTCGGAAACCTTTCATTGCAACTACCGAGACGATGAGTTATATCTATTGAATAAAGCTTTTGGTCATTTTGTATTGAAATGAGCTATGTCGGCGACGTATTAACGATATATATGCCCGGGAGGTCGTTCCCCGCACTGTCGGTTACCGGAATAAAATGCGATCAGATGTGCGAGCACTGCAGGGGCGCGCATCTTAAAAGTATGATAAACGCCGAGAACGGACCGATGATCGATATGGTCAATGATCTGATATCATCCGGCGGAACGGGGATGCTCGTGAGCGGCGGATGCGACGTGAAAGGCAGCGTCCCTGTCATGCGTGCGATCGAAGCGATCGAATACGCTTCGAAGAACGGGCTGAGCGTCAATGTGCACACCGGTTTTTTAAATAAAGATGATGCGGAACGCTTGGCGGCCGCCGGCGCAGTGTTCTCGGCGGATGTGCACCAGGACCCGGACATAATAAAGAACATCCTTAACCTCGATGCGGCACCGTCTGCTTATTCGGATATGCTGGACACGATCATCAGCGCGGGCGGAAGACCGGCGGCGCACCTGACGGCCGGTTTTGGGATCGCTGACCTGACAATGTCGGCAGATCTGGTGAAGAGCAGAGGACTTCGGAATGTCATACTTCTTGCGCTTGTTCCCACCAAAGGGACAATGACGGAGGATACGCTGATACCCGAGGGCGCGGTCGTCGATGCGGTCCGTATGCTGAAAGAACGGGGGTTCGATGTGACGCTTGGATGCATGCGACCGCGCGTACACCGCGATCTTGAGATCAGATGCATTGAAGCCGGAGTAAGGAAGATCGCAAACCCTTCACGCAGAACAATATCATGGGCAGAGGAGAACGGCATGGAGATCATTGAGGAAAGGACATGCTGCTGCATTGATCGGCAGTATGGCCGAAGTCGGCCATCTTCCTGCCTATCAGGAAAACGGCCGCATACTCCGGAACCTCCGTCTCGCCTCTGAGGGGCATCCTTTCGCCGAGTATCGTGATCTCGGAATCGCGTTTCATGGTTATCTTCACGGGATCGTGCGAATATTCCGCGGGGACCGCATCTCTCAGCGGGTCGAATTCATCCAGTTCGTTGCGTGACAGCGGAGTCACGCGAAGCCCGCTCTTCCCGTGAACCGAGCCGGGAAGACGTATCAGTCTTTTCACATCCGCGGTGACGGGTTCATCCACCTCGCCCGCCAGTGAAATGATGACATCTTCCGTCAATATTTTCAGAATTATCTCCTGGCTCTTTTTAGTGAGTGCGGCCATGGTGTTCCTTTCGAACAGCGAATTTTTTGAAGATCCGACATCACTCCTTACGGTCAGCAAGGTCCTGTCCGCGGTCTTCTCAACACTCGGATATCTTTTCTTCAGTTCCTTGGGATCCATTGAAAGAATATCTTCAGTGACCGTCGAAAGTCCTCCTCTCATCCTGAGCCTCCATCCTCCCGAGTCCGGTCCGGGAACGAGCCGGTCTGTGGTGTAGTTAGTGAGCTTCTGTTTACCGATGTTCACGGCGGATGTCGCCGTCTCCTTTCTAGGGAAGGCCCAATCGATGCTCAATCCCTTTGACGTAACGTAATCGACGATCTCCCTGCGCTCCGGAGGTCCGAGCGTCAGCACCTTTGGTGACGATACATGCGCATGGTATCCCCTTCCTCCGGAGAACACGATGCTCACTTCCTTCTCATCGAACCCAAAGTCGCCGCATATGAACGAGTCCACGAGATTCATCATCTCTCTTTTGATACGTTCCAGCATATCAGCGTACGTCATCTTGTCCGCACCGGTCAGATGGTCCGCATCAAGGTCAAAGATCAGATCGGCGCCCAGCCATGTCTTGTCATCCATGGTCGGTGCCGAAGGGTCCCGATAGTAAGCGGTGGAGTAGTAACAATGCGCCGGAACCTGGGATATCAGGAATCTCCGTATATCGTCGGCCCTGGGGAATCCCAAATGTCTCTGAACGAACGTACGGTCGAAGAACATGAACCCGAATTCCCTTCTTCCGAACCGTTCCGGCAGGACAGGGGCGTTGCCTTTGTAATACTTCCTGAACGCCTTGATCATAAACCGTGAATTCTGGTCCATCGGATATGTAGCATCGAACAACGTATAATTACATTGTCCGCATTATTCGGGCGTGGAACGAGTACCGATATATGACAATCATATCCATCTGAGCCCGGGAGGCCGGAATGTTGATGCCTTGAAGGAATTCGAGAATTCCGGGGGAACGGGTCTTACGCTGGTAACGCTGCCGTACAGTGAAGTTAAGATATCAGGCGCGGATGATTTCATGAGATCATACGGCATAACGCTGTCAATGGCAGATCTGGCAAGGGAGAGGACCGAGCTGAAGGTGAACGTTGCCGTCGGCCCGTATCCTATACTGTTACTGCCGCTGGCAGAGCGTTTCGGACCCGAGAGGGCGGAAGAGCTCATGATGAAAGGCATGAAAATGGCCGCAGAACTCGTCGCATCCGGGAAGGCGGATGCGATAGGAGAGATCGGAAGACCGCATTTTATCGTTTCAAAGGAGATAAAGGAAGCGTCGGACCGGATACTCGTGTACGGAATGGAACTGGCGGCGGAGAACGACCGTCCGGTGATAATACACAGCGAATCCGGGTCCCCGGAGCTTATGAAAGAACTGTCCGGTATGGCGAAATCCGTATCACTGTCACCCGGTAAAGTGATAAAACATTTCTCTCCGCCGCTCGTCCGCGATGATGAGACGTATGGCGTGATGCCGTCGATACCCGCATCGAAGAAGGCGATACGCGAAGCGCTCGGGAAAGGCGACAGGTTCATGCTGGAAACGGACTACATAGACGATCCGGAAAGGCCGGGTGCGGTGATGTCCGTGAACACGGTCCCGAAAAAGGTGACGGGTCTTCTGGAATCCGGAGAGATGACGCAGGAAACTGCGTGGAAGATCGGCCGCGACATTCCGGACAGGATGTTCGAACGCTGACCGAGAGGATGGCGGTCATTCAAGATGTATGAAAATACTCAATTACAAAATTTGTAATAAATCAAAACAATTATAAATTTTGTAATTAATGTCTTCGTATGGACGGATTCATCGGAAGAAAGAAGGAACTGGAACTGATGGACCGGTTGTACGCCGGGAGCGATTTTGAATTCATAGCGATATACGGCCGCCGCAGAGTGGGAAAAACCGCACTCATAGAAAAGTTCCTGGAAGGAAAACGCGCCATATTCTTCAGCGCCAGACGCACCAAGGGAAATTCCAATGTGAGACTATTCAACGAGATCGTTAAAGACACTTTCGGTAACAAGGACGAAAAGATGCTGTATTTCGATGATCTCTTCAGGATGATCGCGGACAACGCCGACGAGAGGCTCGTGCTGGTAATAGACGAGTTCCCCTATTTCGCGGAATCCGATGAGGACATAATCAGCGCGCTGCAGGTGTTCATAGACCGTATCGCAAAGAATACAAAATTGTTTTTGATCCTGTGCGGTTCGTCCATGGGGTTCATGAAACGCCAAGTGCTCGGGTATGAAAGTCCGCTTTACGGACGAAGAACACATGAAATGCACATAAGACCCATGGACTACCGCGAATCCGCGGAATTCCTTGAAGGCCGCAGTAATTACGAAAAAGCATGCGTATACGGGGCGGTCGGAGGCATCCCTCTCTATCTGAGAAAGTTCTCCGGTAAAGAGAACATATTCAGGATAATGGAAAAGGAATTCTTCTCGGAAGGTTCCGTGATGTCATCGGAACCGGAGTCTCTGATCCTGCAGGAGCTGAAGAACCCTAAAAAGTACAATGATATAATCGAAGCCATGGCCAGGGGCCTGACGAGGATCGGCGAGATATCCGACCGCTCGGGGATCGCGGCCGCCGAAACATCGAGGTACCTTGATGATCTGATAGATCTCGGCTATGTTGAGAAAGTTATGCCATTGAATGAGAACGCTGAAAGGCGCAGCAGATACTACCTGTCGGATAATCTGTTCCGTTTCTATTATCAGATGGTGGCGGGGCGCAGACAGGTCTTATCCGGAGCCTCTCCGGAAGAGACCTCCGGAAACCTGGAGGCAGAGTTCCCGAGCTACATGGGGCGGGTGTTCGAGACCATGTGCGCACAGTATGTGAAGGAAAGGATGGGATATCCGCTGACGGGAAAATGGTGGGGATCGCCGTCAAAGGATGTGAATGCGGAAGTGGACCTGATAGGCTCCGTCGGAAAGAAGGGGAGGACGGAGGGACTTTTCGCCGAATGCAAGTTCACGAACAGACCGGCCGGCGCGGGGAATCTGGAACGATTGAAGGAGAACGCAGGCTACGTCAAAGGATTCGACGTCAAGCGCTACGCTATATTCTCCAGGTCCGGATTCGACGACGACCTCACGGACACAGCAGAAGTTGAAGGAGTTTCCCTTGTAACGCTGGACATGATGTACGGCGCATGAGATTCAATTTACGGCGGATGTCACCAGACACGCAAAACAGCCTCGAAGGCATCGGATGCGGGCACGCTTTGCGTTTTTCATTACAGTTCAGGCAGAGAAAGGATTATGCGCACGCACCCCATACGATAAACAATGAGAATAGCCATGCTGGTAGACTCGCACCATCCGATAAGGGACGGCGTTGTTGAAGCGATAGACATCCTTTGGAACGGTCTGAGGGAACGCGGACACGATGTGCTGCTGATCGCTCCCGATCCGGGGAAGGAGCAAAGGATGGACGGCGTTCACTACATACCTTCTAAGAAATTCAGGAATTTTGATTATTATCTGCCGGTGATACCGTCGGACAGCATCTTCGAACTGAAGGAATTCAATGCGGACGTGATAAACGTACACGGTTTCGCATTCATGGCGGTACGCGGAGTCGCAAGCGCAAAGATACTCGGGAAACCGGCGGTAGTGACGTTCCATACGCCGGTGTGGAACATGCTCCGGGATTATTCGCCGATAGATCCGGAACTCGCGGAGAACGTGGGATGGACGTACTTCCGGAATGTTTTCAAAAGGGCGGACGCCACGGTCGCGCAGACGCGGTCGGTCGCAAACGAACTGACGGAGAACGGTGTGAAAGCGAACATACGCGTGATACCGACAGGCGTGAACACGGAGACGTTCAAACCGGATATTGACGGATCAACGATAAGATCCAGATACGGATTGGATGAGAGGAAAGTGATAATACACGTAGGCCGTCTGTGCCCGGAAAAGCGTATAGACATACTGATCGAAGCTTTTGCGGAACTCGATGAGAACATCGTTCTTCTAGTGGTCGGAAAGGGAACGCTTGAGGAAACCCTGAAAGAAATGGCGGAAAGGAAAGGATTGAATGAAAGGGTCATCTTCACAGGATTCGTGAGCGACGAGGAACTGCCGCTGTTCTATGCGGCGGCAGACGCCGCCGCATCATCCTCCGTGTACGAAGCGCAATGTCTGACGATACTCAATGCAATGGCGTGCGGCCTCCCGGTCGCCTGTCCGAACGCAAGGGCGTTCGTCGATTACATAGAGGACGGCGTGAACGGATACATGTACGACGCAACGCCGAAAGGATGCGCCGAAGCGATAATGAAATGTCTTTCATCGGATCCGTCGGTCGGCATGAATGCAAGAAGAACGGCGGAAGAATTCTCAATACCGAGGTCGATAGATGCTTATCTATCGTTGTATGAAGAAGTGATTGAAGCTAAGCGGCGAGCATGAATAATATTTTACATGTGTTCACGCTACGATGACGCATGAAGGCAAAGGTGCTCAGCGTTTATGATGAGGGTGCAAATGTCGGAACGCCGCTGATAGGCGCCAGAGGCCTGGCAATGATCGTGGACGTCGACGGCGAGCGCACACTGTTCGATACGGGAATGCGCGGCAGATATCTGATGCACAACCTCGAGCATCTTGAGGTGGATCCGGACTCGGTCGACCGCATAGTCATATCGCATATGCACAAGGACCACACGGGCGGGCTTGAGAGATTCCTTGAGAAAAGAAGTGAGATCATAGACGTCATAACGCCGCCGCATACGGGTGCCAAGGCCGGACTCTTCCGGCCTGCAGACGGTATTCCGAAGATGTCCGATGAAGCGCGCGGGAAAATGAATATCGTCACGATCGGCGAATGGACGCAGCTGAGCGGCAGCCTCTTTATTACCGGGAATGTCTCGGATGACGATGCAGATGTGAACGAGAACTCACTTATTCTGATGACAAAGAACGCAACGGCGGCGTTATGCGGATGCTGTCATCACGGGATAAGGTCGCTGATGTCGTACACGGAGGAAAGAACGAATAGAAGGTTAACCGCGATAGTAGGCGGCCTTCACATGAAGAAAATGAAAAAAAATGATGTCTATGAGATAGCCGAGATGCTGAAGGAGAACGGAGATCCTTCGCTGTATCTGAACCATTGTACCGGGTATAATCAAAGGATGTATCTCAGGGAACGGCTCGGATTGAAAGGAGTGAATGAATTTTACGCGGGCACGGAAATACATTTTTGATACGGATGCGCACGGTCAATTCTATATACCGAGACGTAATAGCTTCGTTAAAACGATAGGAGAGGGAATAAAATGGGTTACATGGCAAGGACCGCAACGCTGTTTCTGGTGCTGACGCTTCTGTTCGTGGGTATAGGCGCAGTCCTGAGTCACTTCATGTTCGACGGTACACAAGAAAGCATGATCATGCTGATGGCCGTGTTCCTGATACTCGCTACGGCGATCAACATGTTCACGTTCTTCTTTTCAAAGAAGATCGTGCTCAGGGCTCACAAGGTCAAACTGATACAGAGGGAGGACCATCCGCGTTTGTACAACATCGTGGAGAACATAGCGATGCATGCGGGACTCCCGATGCCGCAAGTGGGCATAACGAACACACCGACGCCGAACGCGTTCGCAACGGGCAGAGGGCCGAAGAACGCCGCGGTCGTCGCAACGACCGGTCTGCTCGATCTTCTGAACGACGAAGAGCTGAGGGGAGTGATGGCGCACGAGCTTGCGCATGTGAAGAACCGTGACATATTGGTGATGTCCATTGCGGCAACGATAGCCGGTGCCATATCCATAATAGCAAGGGTGGCCTTCTGGACCTCCATCGGAAGATCGAGGGATTCCGCCTCACTGCTGATCGGCCTCCTTATTTACTTAACGCTGCCGATCGCGGCGATACTTATACAGCTTGGAATATCCAGGAGCCGCGAGTACAAAGCGGACGAGGTGGGCGCCAAGATGATAAGCAACCCGATGGCGCTCGCAAACGCCCTGAACAAACTTGAGAGAGGCAACATTGCAAGACCGATGACCGGGGAAAACCCGTCAAGCGCGCACATGTGGATCGCAAGCCCGCTCGGCGGAAGAAGAGGATCGGCAAGGCTTTTCAGCACCCACCCGCCGATGCAGGAAAGGATAAGAAGGCTCAAACAGATGGCCGGGAAAGATTATTGAGAGGTATGTGAATGATAGAAGCAGAGACGTTTGCAATAATACTGATAGTCGTAGGCGCACTGTTCATGCTCTCCGAAGTACTTTCGCCGGGCGTATTCCTGATAATACCGGGAACGGTCCTGGTAATTCTCGGTTTTATCGGGTTCATGTACCCGGACTTCCTGTACAGTCCGTGGTCCCCCGTACTTGCGCTTGTCGTAGCGGCGCCGGTGACCATAGGCACAATAAAGATGTACTCGTTCCTGGCAAAACCGGAACCTCCGACAACGACCGTTGCGGATTCCCTGGTGGGAAGGAACGGCGTCGTAACGGTAAGGACGGTCCCGGAGAACATCAGAGGAAAGGTCAGGATAGACACGGACACATGGAGCGCAACATCCAGTGAGCCGCTGGAGATCGGAACCGAAATAACGGTTGTGAGCAGCCAGGGCGTCCATGTGACGGTTGCCCGCAGATGACGCTAACCCTATTTATTAAAACATAAAAGTATAAGATAACAAAGAGGTGAAAACAAATGAGTGAATTTCTGATTTTCGGCCTTGTGGCCTTCGCCATAATCGTGGCGATCGTCATATTGGTCGACGGAGTAAAGATAGTTCAGCCTTACGAGCAGGCGATATACATGCGTCTCGGTAAGTTCGTCAAGGTTCTGAATCAAGGTCTGAATATGGTGTTCCCGCTTGTGAACAGAGTGGTAAAACTCGACCTTCGTACGCAGGTGCTTGACGTTCCCAGCCAAGAGGTCATCACAAGGGACAACTCTCCTGTGAACGTTGATGCGATAATTTACATCAAAGTTACTGATCCGAAGAATGCGTTCTTCGAGGTCACGAACTACAGGATGGCGACCGTGTATCTCGCTCAGACAACGCTGAGATCCGTTGTCGGTGAGATGGAGCTCGATGAGATCCTTTCAAACCGTGAGAAGATAAACATCCAGCTCAGGGACATCCTCGACGAGAGCACTGACAAGTGGGGCGTGAAGGTTGAGGCGGTCGAGATCAGGGAGCTTGACCCGGCAAAGAGGGTCAAGGACGCAATGGAGGAGCAGACCTCATCCGAGAGGAGAAGGCGTGCCGCGATCCTTCAGGCGGACGGTCTTAAGAGGGCCGCGATCCTTGAGGCAGAAGGTAAGAAGAAGTCGATGATCCTTGAGGCGGAAGGTCTCAGGCAGTCGATGATCCTTGAGGCGGAAGGTAAAAGGCTCGCGGTCATACTCGAAGGTCAGGGAGACGCTCAGAGGCTCCGCATAATTTCGGTGGGTGCCGCTGCGCTCGACGCAAAGGCGATGTCCGTGCTCTCAATGGAAACACTGAAGAGCGTGGGAGAGGGCGACTCTTCGAAGTTCTTCTTCCCGATCGAGCTCACGAGACTCGTGGACGGCATATCGAACTACATGGGTTCCGCGTCCACGATACCGGAGAGGCACATTGCGGACATTAAGGAAACGTCATGCATAGGCGACCCCGACGAGATACTCGGACCGATACCGAAGGTAGAGGAGATCAGGGAGCAGATGGAAAATCTCGACAAGATAATGGATGCCGAGATGAGAGAAACGAACAGCATGGCCAACCCCGGCAGACCCGCTCCCACGGAATAAAAACAATTACGGCGGGAACTCTCGCCGGTCACTTTTTTATTTTATCGATTCCCATTTTTCCAGTTCGTTCACTTTGGAAAGAGTAGAACCGCGGCGTATCTCCTCGCGCGTCCTGTTCTCACGCTCCCTGACGTCAAGCGACCTGTTGGCGATCTCCACGGCATTCTCCTTCGGAACGACCATGAGACCGTTCTCGTCACCTATGATCCAATCGCCTGTTCTGACGGTCTTGTCGCATATCGTTACTTCAATTCCGATGCCGCCGTATCCCTTCGGTTCGCCGGCGTTCGGAACAACGTGTTTTGAAAAGGACGGAAATCCCATTGCCCGTATGTCACAGATGTCACGTATCGCTCCGTCTATCACGACGCCGCGCACCCCGGCGATCTTCGCGGATTCGGTCGCAAGTTCACCCCATACAGCTACATCGCCCCCTCCGGCAGAAATGACTATTATGTCGCCGTCCTTCGCGCGGTCGATCGCTTCGACGGGTTTCGCCCAGTCGCCGTTGGCCGTCTGCACGGTGAGGGCCCGGCCGATCATCCTCTGACCGGGGCTCAGATGCGGAGTAAGGCCGTTGATGACTCCCTGCTTATGGTACGCGTCGGATACGTTCGGCGTCGACACGATCGAGAACACATCGAACAGCTCCGTTTCATTGTATTTCTTTGCAAGGCCGCTTTCTATCTTTATTCCGGACATCGCCTTTTTCATATTTGCCGCAGCACCGGTGACATCCTCCGTTTTTATGATCCCGCCGCCGACTATGATGATCGATGCGCCCGCCTTGACGTATCCGCCGACGGTCTCCGCTGTTATTCCGCCGGCAACGGCCAGGGGTACGGATGTTGATCCGGCAACCTCTTTCAGAAGATCGACCGGAGCCCCGGACCCGCGCATCTGCCGGTCTATGCCGATGTGCAGACATATGTAAGAAACTCCAAGCGGTTCGACCTCCTTCGAACGTTCCGCAACGTTCGGAACATTGAGCATATCTATCATGATCTCGGCGCCGTATTTCCTTGCGGCCATGACCGCTTCCGATATCGTGGAATCGTCGGCTAGCCCCATGACGGTAATGACGTCGGCACCGGCCTTTGCGGCGATCTCCACTTCAAAGGAGCCGACATCCATGGTCTTGGTGTCGGCAACGATCTTCTTTCCCGGGAACTCGCGGCGCATCGTACGGATCGACTCGGCCCCCTCACTTTTTATAAGGGGCGTACCGACCTCTATCCAGTCAACGCCGCCGCCAACGGCCTCATGGGCTATCTCCACGCCTCTTTTCAAATGCATGAGATCAAGGGCAACCTGCAGAACCGGCCACATACACGGTCAATTGCGTTGCGGGTCTAAAACCTTTCTAAGACGTATGCGGAAAGGCCACTCAGCTCGCCCGTCTATCATCACGTTCAGCACAATAACGATCATCATCGTGGCATCCGTTGATGCGCGTGCACGATAATAACGATTTGCAAGAAAACGTTTAACTTTGATGAATGATGCACATACGAGAAAAATGCTGAGAAAGAAGAAAAAGAAGGAAAGCGCGGTCTGCAGCGGAAAGACGACCATTCTCTTTGTTGATGAGATGAACGACCTTCAGTCGCAGATAGCCGAATATTTCCTTACCGTGATGTACCCGAACGTTTACGAGGTGCGGAGCGCCGGACCCAGACACGATCACGTTGACTGCGAACTCGTCGCGGTGATGTATGACAACGGATACGATATGAGACGCGCAACATCCAAGGATTTCAATGCGAATAATATGATCACGTAC
This sequence comes from Candidatus Methanomicula labiotermitis, assembly GCA_009780575.1. Classification (GTDB taxonomy): domain Archaea; phylum Thermoplasmatota; class Thermoplasmata; order Methanomassiliicoccales; family Methanomethylophilaceae; genus Methanomicula; species Methanomicula labiotermitis. The sequence goes on along the minus strand of WQZU01000007.1, from coordinate 23,682 downwards.
GATTACATAGTCTTCCTGCAGAAAGAGACGTACGACAGGATACACGAGATAATACCGTTCACCGGAAAGCACATACTGAAGGACTTCGGAAAAAAGGAGGACTGCGGAGCAACCGATGACCGTGAACTTGCCGCGTGGTATTCGGATCTTACGGAAACGGTCAAAGAATGGGTGAAGGAAACATTCTCGTCACCGGACAACCTGGAAAAACTGGTAATCCGATGATACGCGTGTTCGTGCACGATAAATGTCAATGCGATCCTAAAAAATGCACCGCAAAGAGAATGATGAAGTTCGGTCTTGCCAGGAACGTCGGCGAATCATCGGTACCGCGCGGATCCGTTGTGCTCTCGCCGTTCGCTGACAAAGCGCTTTCCCCGGCGGACCGTCAGTATGCGGAGAAGAGCGGAATAACGGTAACGGACGTCACGTGGACGAATATAGACGAATTTCCGCGGCTGAAAGGTATGAATGAGCGCGCCCTTCCTTTTCTGATAGCGTCGAATCCGGTGAACTGGGGAAGGCCGATGGAATTGAACAGCGCCGAAGCGATACTGGCATCACTTATCATATTAGGAGAACGGGAACAATCCGAAGAATTCAAAAGAAGATTCGGCTGGGGCGAAGAGTTCATGAGGATCAACGGTGAGATGCTTGGCGAATACGCAAACGCAAAAGACAGTGCGGAAGTGGTCAGGATACAGAACGAATTTCTTGAATCGATCGGGCAATGAGATATAGACGCCGTGACCACGGAAGCGATCCCGACGGGGATAATGAACGATCCAAGAGCCGGATGGGTGCGGATATACGGATTATAACGAGGCCGAAGACCGGATATTGCATCCATTTCAGTGCACATACTCAGCGAAAACACATATGCGAAGGCAAAGGATCTGCTATCACCGATTCCGAACCCGGACGAATTTCTACAAAATCGGAAGCTGAGTTCCTATAATATCGGAATTTGGGTTCCGAAATTGTAGAAAATGAATAATATGTGAACACGCATAAGCAATCATGAGCGAAGAGTATCTTCCGCGGCTGATCGATTCGTATCTGAGCGAAGTGCTTGAGCATTCCGGCGCTGTCTTAATAGAAGGTGTGAAATGGTGCGGCAAGACGCGCAGCGCGGAAGAGAGGGCCGCCAGCATGATATCATTTCACGATCCGGAGATGTCGCATTCGCATCTCAGGATGGCGGACATCAAACCGTCGCACATTTTGGAAGGGAACACGCCGAGACTCATAGACGAGTGGCAATTGGCGCCAAACATATGGAACGCCGTGAAATACACCGTGGACAAAAGAGGAAGGCCGGGACAATTCATCCTGACGGGTTCAGCCGCTCCGCCCGATGACGATTCGCGGCATCCGGGAACCGGAAGGATAACAAGAGTGAGAATGAGGCCGATGAGCCTCTTTGAATCACGGGAATCGAACGGTTCCGTCTCTCTGAACGATCTGTTCGAAAAAAAACATGACATAGAGGCGTCTTCCGAACTGTCCGTGAATAAATTGTCATCAGCCCTGGTAAGAGGAGGATGGCCGTTCCTCATGGGAGTGCAGGAAAAATTTGTAATGAGGGAGATGCAAAGCTACGTTGAGTCGATAATCAACAAAGACATATCAAAGGCGGACAACGTTCAGAGATCCTCGGCGATCGCCAGAGAACTTATGCGCTCCCTGTCAAGGAACACATCAACGGCTGCAAACATGTCCGCCATAAGGAAAGACATGGCAGGCGATGACGATACGGCATCCGATAAGACGGCGTCGTCATACATCAATGCATTGAGAAGGATCTTTGTTGTTGAGGATGTTCCGGCGTGGAATCCCTCCCTGAGATCGAAAGCCGCTGTCAGAGTATCTCCGAAAAGAAATTTCGTTGACCCGTCAATAGTGGCGGCGGTGATGCGCGCATCGCCTGACGGTCTTCTAAACGACCTCAGAACATTCGGCCTTCTTTTCGAATCACTGTGCACACGCGACCTGAGGATATATTCTCAAATGATCGACGGCGAGGTCTTCCATTATCATGACAGCTACGGCCTTGAAGCGGATGCGGTCGTACATCTAAACGACGGAAGATGGGGCGCCGCGGAAATAAAACTGGGTCACGACGAAATAGATAAAGCCGCTGAAAATCTGAAGAAGCTGAAAGAACGCGTGAATACGGATAAGATGAAGGAACCGTCATTCCTCATGGTGCTTACCGGGACCGAATACGCATACAGGCGCGACGATGGCGTTCTGGTGGTGCCCGCGGGCTGTCTCAGACCGTGATCGGATGAGGCGTATTAACGAATAGAATGCAAGACTCGCGGAATTATTCGAAGAACAGTGAACTTTTTATCGAAAGTTCACGTAACCGTGATGATGTTCGGAGAGATAATGCACGCGGTTTGGCTGGTGTTCGGGAACGACCGCCTGACCACCAAGGAAATAGAGGATAAACTGGAATCGATGTTCAGTTACCGCTGCCCGGACGATTTCGCAAAGACGCTGACAAAGATGAAACAGGCGGGATTCGTGAAAGGCGAAGTGTCCATCGAGGACGGAGGATGGGTCTGGTGGGTGGACGATGAATGCAGGGCGTCGGATCTTTCCAAGATAATGTAAGCGGTCATTTCATATATTTGCGGCTCGTGTACACCGGAGGACAACATGGATTTCAAGGATGAGGAGGTGCTCGCAGGATGGGAGGACATACTCGCGAAAGGATACAGGCTGAAGATAAACGATATAGCTGACAGCTATCCGGACAAAAAGAGCATCTACGTGAGTTACAAGGACATCGATGAATACAATCCCGATCTGGCGATGTTCATAGCGGACCGGCCGGACAAGTGTCTTGCGATCGGCAGGAAGGCGATAAAGAATCTGATGCCTCCCTCATGGGATCAGCGCGGAAGCGTAAACCTAAGGATAATCGAACTTCCGAGGGACGTACGCGTTGACATACGTGAATTAAGATCAAAACATCTCGGTAAACTGGTTGCGATCGAAGGCCTGGTAAGGAAAGCGACGTCCGTTAAACCAAGGATGACGAAAGCGCTTTTCAAATGCACAAAATGCGACGCCGAGATGTGGGTCGACCAATTCGGAATGCTGATACGCGAACCGACGATGTGCACAAGCACCGACGGCAGCTGCAACAGATCGACGGCGCAGTTCCTGCTGATCGATGAAAGATGCTCTTACGTGGACACTCAGAAAATAGAGATACAGGAGTCCCCGGAAGGTCTTAGGGGAGGAGCGCAGCCGGAAAGGATATCCGGATATCTTGAAGACGACATCGCCGGAACCACGTTCCCGGGCAACAGGGTGACACTCAACGGCATAATAAGAGCGGTGCAGAAGAGCGAGAGGGACAAATCATCGGTCTTCGAGACGTTCATCGAAGTACATTCGATGGAGTTCGAGCAGCATGAGTATGATGAGATCCTTATAACAGAGGAAGACGAGAAAAAGATATTGGAGATGTCCGAGGACCCGGATCTCTTCGACAAGATGATACGTTCGATATCACCGACCATCTACGGTCTTGAGACAGAGAAGGAAGCGATCGCCCTGCAGCTGTTCGGCGGAACGCACAAGGACATGGACGACGGCACCGTTATCAGAGGGGACATACACATACTTCTCGTCGGCGATCCCGGCGTGGCGAAAAGTCAGCTGCTTCGGTATATGAGCATGCTCGCTCCCCGAGGGATATACGCGTCCGGCAAATCCGCATCGGCGGCCGGTCTATGTGTTGACGGAAGCACCGTAATACACACAGAATCCGGCAGCATCGCAATAAAGGATTTCGTTGAACCCAGAATGACGGCGCCCGAAGAATACAGACATGGAATATGGAGACAGAGCGCATCCGGTGACAGGGTGCTCGCAGTGACCGAGAACGGCTTCCCGAAGGGACTGCCGGTGTCGTTCGTCTGGAAGATAAAGACCCCTTCATTTCTGGTGGAACTTGTCACTGAAAACGGTGACAGACTGCTTCTTACACAGGAGACGAAGATATTGGCAGGGAACGGTATGATGTTCGATTGGATCGAATCGGGAAAGATCGAACCCGGAATGCTGGCAATGACGGCCGGCAAGGAAAAGATGACACTGCGCTCTGTTGTGATCGACCGTGTAAGCAGGATAAGCGAAGGACTGCCGGAATATGTTTACGATCTGACGGTGGAACACGCGCACTCGTTCATTGGTAACGGGTTTGCGGTGCACAACACCGCCGCCGCCGTGAAAGACGATTTCGGCGACGGAAGATGGACCCTGGAAGCAGGAGCACTTGTACTTGCGGACAAGGGACTGGCATGCATTGACGAACTGGACAAGATGTCCGAACAGGATACGTCGTCATTGCATGAGGCCATGGAATCGCAGAGGATATCCATCGCAAAAGCGGGGATAACGGCAACGCTTCAGTGCCGCTGCTCAATGCTTGCCGCCGCCAACCCGAAGCGCGGAAGGTTTGATGACGAAGGGGACATAGGCGCTCAGATAAATCTGCCGCCCGCTCTGATGTCCCGTTTTGATATGATATTCACGCTAAAGGACAAACCTGAGAACAACAACGACAGGAAGATAACGGAACACATACTGAACGCGCACAGAAGGGGACAGGTAAGGAGAAGCGGCAGCGCCGAGGACGAGATCAGCAGCAGGATACTGGAAGAGACGGGATCGATAATACCGGTCTATGACATCGACATAATGAGGAAGTACGTTGCATATTCAAAACGTATATTCCCGATAATGTCCGACGAAGCCTTTGAGAAGATACGTGACAACTATCTTGACATACGGAACACCGGCGGAGGGAAAAGCAGGTCAGTACCGATAACCGCGAGACAGCTGGAAGCGTACATACGTTTATCAGAGGCGTCCGCAAGAGCGAGACTCAGCAGAACGGTCACCGGCTGCGACGCGGACCGTTCAATAAGGATAATACACTACTTCCTGAACAAGGTCCTCGGCCGGGAAGGCGAAACGGTATGGGACATCGACAGGGTGGCGACCGGAATGCCGGTGAACGTCAGGGACGGTATGCGGATGGTGACCGACGCGATACGCGAGCACGTGGCGGAAAGAGGAACGGCAATAACCAAGGGGGAACTGCTCGGAATGTTTGCCGATCAGATAGGCGAGATCGAATTGACACGGATACTGGACACGCTCGGGAAGGCCGGCGACCTGTACAGCCCGACATTCGATACTTACAAGATCGCGGAGTGACCATGATATTCATAAAGATACATGTCAGGGGAACCGAAAGGATACTTGCGGCATGCGACGAAGAACTTTTAGGGAAGACGTTCAGGGAAAAGGAAATGTGTCTGAAAGTTTCGGAAACATTCTACCGCGGCGAACTGATATCCGAAGACGTACTGTGTGAACGCATGAAGAGCGTGACGATAATGAATCTGGTGGGCGAACGATGCGTTGCCGCGGCGCAGAAGGCCGGATACATATCCGCCGTGGTGACAATAGACGGCGTCAAACACGCGCAAGCGGCGGTAATGTGATGTTCTGCGTAAAATGCGGGAAAGAGGAGGAAACATTCAGAGGTCTCTGCATAGACTGTTTCCTTGACGGAAAACAACTGATAACGCTGCCTGTGCACATAGATCTGGAAAGATGCGCGAACTGTGAGGAATTCCGCATAAACGGGCGATGGGTCAAAGAAACGGCGGCGGCCGCGGCGGAGGATGCCGCAATATCTCAAATGTCAGCGATCGACGGTATGCGGATCATCACCGTCGGCGCGGAAGCGGAAGAACTGGACGAACGTAATTTCCATGTTATGGCGGACGTAAGCGGAGAGCTGAGCGACCGCGCCGTGACCGCAGCCGCGGAGACTATCGTACGAATAAAGAACAACGTGTGCCGAAAATGCTCCAGGCAGCTTGGCAACTATTATGAGGCAACATTGCAGATACGCAGCGGATCCAAGGAACTGAGCGCCGAACTGAGAGATGAGACGGTCCGTTACGTCAGGGAAAGGATAGAGAACATATCATCCATAAACAGGCAGATATTCCTTACAAAAGTGGAAGAGGTCCAAGGCGGAGTGGATATGTTACTGTCATCAATATCATTGGCGAGATCGCTGGCAAAGGAACTTTCCGATACATACGGAGCGGAGACGAAAGAATCATCGAAGCTCGTCGGAAAAACGGCCGGCGGCAGTGACATGTACAGAATGACATATCTTGTCAGAATGCCCGAATATCATCTGAATGACGTTGTGATATTCGAGGACAAGGTGCACAAACTCTCCGGAATAACCAAAGGCGGCGGCAAGCTGACGAGACTCGGTGATTTCAATGCCTCAACGGTCAGAAGGTCGCGGATGACGGAAATGAAGGTGCATACATCTTATGACAGCCTCATGGAAGCGACCGTGGTAAGCAGGTCCGCAGGCGAGATACAGATACTGCATCCGCTGAATTATACGACCGTTGATGTACGAATACCGGACGGCGCGGAGATCGGTGACACGGTGAACGTTGCGGACATAGACGGAACATTGTTCTTCGTGCCTTGAGACCGCATTGTTTTTCTTTCATATTGCAATGTAGCTGCGATGATCAGGGTTCCCGAAAGGATAGAGGACGCCGTTGTCAATCTGCTGCGCTTGGCGAATACAAGATTACCGAAGGACGTCGGCTGGGCGCTGGAGGCGGCCGCGGCGTGGGAGACCGGCGAGGCTGCGTATCTGCAGCTCGGAGGCATAATGGACAACGCAAAGAAAGCGGAGCTCAAAGGCAGACCGATGTGCCAGGATACGGGGGTGCCGGCGTTCTACGTCACCGGAAAGATCATTCCGTCAATAGAGGAACACATAAAAAACGGTCTGCGGAAAGCAACGGAAACGATACCTTTGAGGCCAAACACGGTTCACCCGTTAACAAGGCGGAACAGCGGTGACAACACAGGGGAGGGGATGCCGATAATACATTACAGGCCGACGGATGCTGAATACACAGATATAACGGTAATTCCGAAAGGAGCAGGTTCCGAGAATATGGCGAGACTTGCGATGCTCAACCCTGCGGACGGTGTTGAAGGAGTAAAGAGATTCATAGTGTCCGCCGTTCTGGAAGCGGGCGGAAGACCGTGCCCGCCCACCGTCGTGGGCGTGGGAATAGGCGGAACGGCCGATACGTGCATGAACATGGCAAAGGAAGCGCTTCTCAGACCGACAGATCACGTGAACGGGAACAAAGACGAAAGAGAACTGGAAGAGGAACTCTTCACAACGCTGAATTCAAGCGGACTGGGACCAATGGGACTCGGCGGCGATTCAACCGTTCTCAGGGTACACATAAAAACGGCGTATTGCCACACCGCAAGTCTCCCGGTATCGGTGAACATGAATTGCTGGGCGGCAAGGAGAGCAACCGTCCGGATAATGAAGGACGGCACAACGGAGTACGGTCAGTGATACCATGAAGATAACATCCCCGCTCGATGAAAAGACCGCAAGAGGGCTGAAGACAGGCCAGGTCGTCTTTCTGAACGGGATCGTAATGACCGGGCGCGATGAGATGCACATGCGCGCCCTGTCACGCCCGGCAGAAGGATTGAACGGTGCAACGCTCTTCCACTGCGGCCCGATAATGCTTCTCAAAGACGGCAAATGGGAAGTGATCGCCGCCGGGCCGACCACGAGCGCCCGCATGGATTCCGCTGCACCGGAGATCATACGCAAATACAGGATACGGGCGATGATAGGCAAAGGCGGAATGTCGGATGACGTACTGAAAGCAATGAAAGAGGTCGGGTGCGTATATCTGGCGGCGATCGGCGGTGCCGCTGTGTCACTCGCGGAAGGACTGACGGCGATCGGTGTTCACTGGGAAGACCTGGGAATGGCAGAGGCCATGTGGAAATTCAAAGCCGAGAACTTGGGGCCGCTGGTAGTGGCGATGGACGCCGACGGAAAAAGCATTTACAAAGAGATAGCTTCAAAGACGGATTCGTTTCACTCCTGATCCTTCTTTTCGGAATAGGAGCATATCTTAGAATCCTCAGGATGTCTGCCCAGATGTATCCGGTAGAGGACCACCACAATGAACATGAGCAATCCGATTATCCCGCCGATGATCATGAGCGAATGCGGAAGGTCGAAATCGAACAGGTACGTGGTACCGCTCCTGGCGGTCAGCTCAAAGTCTATGTTCTCTAAAATTTCCCCATGATATTCCAAGCTCACGGTAACCGTTCTGGAATCATGGAAAGAACTGCCGGCAACGATAGTGTATGTTCCGGTCGGAAGTATCATTGTGTACTTTCCGTCATCGTCGGTTCTTTCCGTGAGCAGAACATTGCCCGCAGAATCGACAGCGTCAACGGAAGCCCCTCTGACGGGAGTGTTGTTATGCGTAACAACGCCGCTTATCGTCCCGAACGCGGTCGCCATTATGTATTGAAGATCCGAAACGCCTCCCGCGGGAACAACGAGCGAGGTCTGGTTTCTGAAGAGGGGATCGGGATCGACAATATTTCCGTTTTCGATCCACAGCTCATAACCGTCCTTATTGAACGTCAGCGTATATGCTCCCGGAGCAAGACGAATTTCGAATTTTCCGTCAGATCCGCTGACGGCGACGTAACCGGCTCCGTTATCATTGTAGGAGGTCTTAAGTTCGAACACTATCTCCACTCCTCCCAGTCCGAGTCTGTCATGGAGAACCTCGCCGTAAACATCGGCCTTTCCGTCGGAAGGCTCGGCAGAAGCCTGCTGGCTCATCAGCGGAACAGCTGATACCAGCACGAGGGAAAGCAATGCAACAACGAGCAGAAACCGGTTCTTCATCGAAAGACAATCATGACAAGGGCTTAACTACTTTTCCTCTGCCGGATAGTGCGTTTTTCTTTTCTGAGTATTGAACAAAGTATAAAGGAGTCCGAATCAATATGTTGTCCGGAGACCAGGACCTTGGACAAGAAAGTAACAATTTTTCCGAAAAGTCCGCTTTGTATCGCACTGTGGATCATCTCTCTGATCTTTCCTGCGGTTTTGATCATCATAGCGTTCATGATGCTGACGGACGGCGATGTTGCTCTCTTCGTACCATTGATGTCGTTTGCTGTGGTGGGAGGTTACCTATGCATAAGAACGGTGCTCTTCTGGGTAAGTTTCATCGGCAGCAGAATTACAACGCCTAAACACTCATGTCAGAGAGAACCGCTGGACGTTGAATGCGATCGATTGATGATATGCAGACTCGTTTCCGGAGGCGCCGAAGGCGCCCCAAGATCATATCTTCATTTCAAATGCAGCGACGGCGAAGACAGACGAATGTATTCCGATCTTTTTACCGAGAAGCAGCTTTCGCAGATATTGGGATCAATAAAAGAAAGAGGCGGTCTCCCGGAGCAAAGCATCGAGGAGATCATGAGTAACGCATCAGACGCGAAGAAAGAAAAACAAAGATCGGCCGGACATCAAAGCTGAATCCATGCGTTATCGCTTAAGTCCGGAAATTTCGATTGAAGCTAAGTAAAGGATGAAACGGTTCTTTATTGTTGCCGAACCGTCCGGCGAAGATTCGTAAGATATGGAGGTAAACATCCGTAAAGTACATTAAATGACACGCCGTAAGGTGTACGGATTCACGGTGTACATATGGAAACAGCGGATAAAATATACGGTAAGGATGAGGTCATGTCCGTCATGGAACCGCTCGTGTCCGCGTGGTTCAATGAACGGTTCGAATCATTGACGGAGCCGCAGGCGAAGGCGATACCGCTCATCCATGAAAGGAAGAATGTCCTGGTGTCGTCTCCGACCGGATCCGGGAAAACGCTGACCGCTTTTCTTTCGATAATAAACAGACTTACAAAGTATGCGTCCGAAGGAAAACTGGAGGAGCGCACGTACTGCATATACATCTCTCCGCTGAAGGCGCTTGCGAACGACGTCAACCGAAATCTAAACACGCCGCTGGATGAAATGAAGAAGGTTGCCGCGGAAAAAGGAATGACCGCGCCGGACATCAGGGTGGCCGTCCGATCGGGCGACACATCGCAGTACGAAAGACAGAAGATGCTCCGGAAGCCTCCTCACATTCTTATAACGACACCGGAATCATTGGCGCTCGTGCTCGAAGCGCCTAAATTCAAAGAGCGCCTGAAGAACGTTGAATGGGTGATACTCGATGAGATTCACGATATATGCGATTCAAAACGGGGCGCATTCCTGTCTATCACGATGGAAAGGCTGAGAGCACACTGCGAGAATGAGATAACGCGCATAGGATTATCGGCAACGCTTGCGCCCATAGAGGCGATAGCCGGTTTTCTCGTCGGCGTTGACAACGGAAAGATGAGAAACGTTACCTTGGTGGAATCGGGAACAAGGAAACAGCTTGATCTGAAGGTCATATGCCCGACCGACGACATGACCGCAATGTCATCCGAGATCGTTAACGCAAAGATGTACGATCAGCTGAAGGAACTGATAGACCGGCACGATACAACGCTGGTGTTCACGAACACCCGGTCGGGCGCGGAAAGCGTTGTGTACAAACTCAAAGAACGGGGAATGGAGAACATCGAGGTGCATCACAGTTCTCTAAGCAAAGAGACAAGGCTGGACGTGGAGGAACGTCTGAAACGCGGCGAGATAAAATGCGTTGTGTCATCAACATCACTTGAACTCGGTATTGACATAGGGTCCGTGGATCTCGTGTGCCAGATCGGCTCTCCCAAATCGGTTGCCAAAGGGCTGCAGAGAATAGGGAGGAGCGGACACAGCATGGGCAAGACCGCTAAAGGAAGGCTGCTGGTGTTCGATCAGGACGATCTCGTGGAATGTGCGGTCATGTGCCGCGCGGCGCACCGCGGCGATATAGACAGGGTCGGAATACCGGAGAACTGTTTGGACGTACTTGCGCAGGCAACGGTGGGAATGAGTCTGGACAGCAGATGGGACGTCGATGAAGCATACGATCTTATCAAAGGATCGTACTGCTACCGCGACCTTCCGAGGGAGAAGTTCATCAACGTCCTGAAATACCTGGGAAGCAAGGACGAGTTCGAAGGCGTATATTCAAAGATATGGTATGACGAAGAGGAAGGAAGATTCGGAAGGAAGAAAGGGTCAAGGATGATCTATTTCATGAATCTCGGAACGATACCGGAAGAGGCCAATTACAGAGTGATATCGAACCACGGGTCGTCGCTCGGCGAACTGTCTGAAAAATTTGTTGAAAGACTGTCACCGAAGGACATCTTCGTGTTAGGCGGCCGATCCTTCGAATTCGTAAGGACAAAAGGAATGAGCGCATATGTCAAAGAAGCATCCGGCCGGAAGCCGACGGTGCCGTCGTGGGCCGGTGAGATGTTACCAAGAAGTTTCGATCTTTCGATGGAGGTCGCCAAGTTCAGAGGCGAACTTTCCTCAAGGATCGATGACGACGATACCGATCTGACCGAGATATGCGATGAATTCGACATAGACGAAGGGTCCGCCCGGTCATTGGTGTCATATTTCAAAGAACAGAAGGCCGCCGCCGGCCTTATACCGGACAATAAAAAACTGGCGATAGAGGAATACATAGACCCGTCCGGGAATCAGCGTCTGGTGTTCCATTTTCCGTTCGGAAGACGCGTGAACGACGCCCTGTCAAGAGGATACGCGTTCAGAATATCCGGCGTTCTCGGATGCAATGTATCCATAACAATGTCTGACGACAGCTTCATGATCGGAACGTCGAGACGCATAGACATAAGCAAGGTCGGATCAATGCTGTCATCATGCGATCTTGAAGGCATACTCAGGAAAGCCGTCAGGGATTCGGAGATATTCAAGATGAGGTTCAGGCACACCGCATCGAGAAGTTTCATGATACTCAGGAACTACATGGGACGGTCGGTATCCGTGAACAGGCAGCAGATACGTTCCTCATATCTTCTGGAGACGCTCGGCAACATGGATGAGATGCCGGTCATAGAGGAGACGTACCGTGAGGTCCTGGAGGACGACATGGACATAAAGAACGCGCGCATTGTCCTTGATCATATAGAGAACAAGGATATGCACATAGAGACGATACCATTCAACGGAACGCCGTCCCCGTTTGCACACAATGCTATTTTATCAGGATTCTCGGACATCGTTCTCATGGAGGACAGAAGTGCTTTGCTCCGCGAACTGCACAGAAAGGTTTTACATCGTGCGATGGGCGACTCCGTGAAAGAATTTGAATTCGAAGAAGATCACGTGATCCCGTATTTCAGAGAGAAGATAGGACGCATATCCTGCAAGAACGATATCATTCCGATGCTGATGCGCACCGGACCGTTGCAGGCGTTCAGGGAAAGAGGACGCAACATATACGCGTACGCGGACGCCGATAAGAAAACGGTCGACCGGTGGTGCCGGGAACTTTTGAATGAAAAGGCGATCGGAACGGTGTTCCTCGACGATCCGCATATAATGGCATCCGATGAGATAGGATATTACGCATCCGCCGTGAGAAAGGAAAGGGAACTGAACGATGTTGACTCTAAAATACTTGAAACGCTGAGCAAAGAGATGACGCTCGCTGAAATCGTTGCGGCAACGGGAACGGACGAGGACAGTGCTTACCGGTCCGTAAGAAAACTGGAATCCATGTACTTTGTGACGAGAACCGACATCGTGAAGAACAAATGGCACTTCTCGCGATCCGAGCACAAGGAACAGGACAGGGACGCGTCTCTCGACAGAGTGGTAATGAGACATCTGGACTGTTTTGCGCCGGCGACCGTGCATGAAGCGGCGTTCGCGCTTTCCATACCGGAAAGCGATGTGAAAATGACGTTAGAATCACTTGTGGGCGATGAAAAGGTCTCACGCGGCAGATTCCTCGTTTCGGAGAACGACCAGTACATGAAACGCACGGACCGGATGCGTCTGAAAGCGGGTCACAGCAACATATACAGCCACGCGATGGTGGAACGCTACAGACGCTCCAAAGGAAGCAGGTTCCGTTCAACCGAGGACTATTTCAAATTCTACGGATCGGCCGGAAGCGTCTTGGACGTCTTCAATCGTGTTGAGAACTTTGACATGAGAGAATGGGCGTCGATGAGAGAGAGCGGAAGGATATTGCTCGGAAGATTTGTGCGCGGAAGGGTAAGATACGTACTTTCGGAGGACGGAGAGAGATACGCTTCGATGCGCAGCGAACCTCTGATGCCGACAGACGAGAAGGTAATGGCATTCATATCCGGGCTGGGAAGGGCCACGACAAGACAGCTGGTATACGAAATGGCCGCCGACAAGGAAGAGATCAAAGAATCGGTGAACAGACTTGACCGTGCGCTCAAGATCGTAAGGGCCTACGATGAAAGAGAGGACTGGGGCTCCGAGAATGTGTATGAGATATACAAACCCGGAAAACCGTCCGGGGACACGGTTCTAGAACTGACTGAACAGGCGGTCCGCGCGTACGGTCCGGTGCCGGCGATGGGCGTGAGATTCGTCGTCGGAATATCGCAGGAAGAGGTTCCGGCGCTAATGAAGGAGATAGGAGCATCAACGATATACGTGGGCGAAGGACAGGTGCCGATGTACATAATGCCTGAAGAAGTACACATGATCGAAACGCAGCCCGAGATCGAGGATGAGATGCAGGTGCTCTCCCTATCCGATCCGGTACTGGCATCGAAGTGGGCCGAGATATCGTCCAGATACGGAGACAGATGGATATACCCGGTGATACTCGGCGACCGGATCACAGGAGCGCTTGAGATATGGGAGATGTCGGGATGTGTCGAGATAAGATCTGTGGACATAGAGCATCCGGAGATGCTCGCCGATCTGCTGGATGCCGTTGACGGTCTGATGAGATTCTTTGAGATGAAAGGTCAGAATATAATAAGGATAAGAGAGGTCCTCGGCGCCGACTCCGCAGAATTAAGTGAGAACATATCAAATATACTAATATCAAAAGGATACTGCTTCATCAACGGATTCTATGCCAAAGGAAGGTTCGTGACATGCACATTCACGGATGACGAGATACTCAGCTACGCAATAAGGAAGCAGAGAGCGTTACCATCGATCAGATACAGGACCGCAGCCGAAGCGATAAGCGACCGGGGATACATAAGAACGGACGCAGAGATGCTCACGCGCGTCACGGAGCGCACCCCGCTGAAGAAACTTGCGGAACGCAGCAGCATGATGCAGATGTCCCTGGTACCGGGATTCCAGGGATACACGACGGATGAATACGCGAGCCTGTGCAGAGCAGCTAAAAATGCGGACGTTGACGATGAGATGCGGTCTCTTATGAAACTGATAAAGGATCGTCAGCCGGTATCAAGAAAGGATATCTTGGAACATTCCCCGTTCTCATACGACGCAACGCTGGACGCGCTCAGCAGGCTGACCCACGCTTCAATGATCTGCATGGACGGCAGCCGTAAATATTCTCAGGTCAACGAAAACAGCGTCAGTCAGCGTGAAGCACTGAAGGAAATAATAAAAATGCACTTCAAATGTTTCGGTATATTCTCGGCGGAACAGCTGTACCGATTCATGATGTCATTCAGAATGGGCGAGCTGAGGTCAGCGCTGGCCGCTCTGGAGGACGAAGGATTCCTGGTAAAGGGATTCCTGAGAGAAGGCGATTCAACGGTCATGTGGATGCTGAAAGAGGATATCGGCAAAAATATTGAGGTCGTGAATGAAATATTCATTCTGAACACCCAGGACAATCTTCACGTTTACATGAGGGATCTTGTGAAACAGGAATGCGGTTCTTCGGAGAATGCGGTTTTCAAAGGCACGAACATCATCGGCTCGTTCAAAGGAAAGTTAACGGTCACCGGCGCAAAGATTGAAGATCTTAAAGGAACGGACGAAGCGCTGAGATTCGTAAAGAACACGGCGATGTCCCTCGGAGTTTCGGCCGACCGCCGGAACAAAGAGGAGGACAAGGATTGGGACGTTTGCGAATTTTATCATAAAACGCACCCCGGGAGCATGAAATAGTTAAAAACATACCTGTTAAGAGGTTATGTTTTAAATAACTTTAAAGGCTATCCCTAGTATCATGAAGATACCATGCGAACTTATCGTCTGGTACGTCCTCCCGACAATCAGGAGAGAAGTTGCCAAAGAGCTCGTAGAGAATCACGGAATGTCACAGGCCGAAGTGGCAAGGCGCTTCGGAGTGACCGACGCGGCCATATCACAATATCTGAAGAAAAAAAGAGGGGACAACCCGATGATCGACTCCAGTCCGCAGCATGAAAAGTTCATGGAAGAGGTGCGTAACGCAGCGAAGAGGATCGCCGTAGAGAAGGCAGAGTTTGCGAAAGAGATATGCAACATCTGCATCGTGGTCAAAAACACGGGCATGCTTGCCAAGATCTATGAGATCCAGATGGGCTGCGATCCGCCGGCCTGCGCCTGCGACCGCAAGATAATATCGCAGTGATACAGCAGTTCCTGGGCATATCCGGCGTATCTGCCGAATCTTTCCTCCGCGAATTTCGACAGTTCCCTGTATTTTCCGGAAACGCCGTACCGTTCCCTCAGGATCCTTTCTATTCTTGCGTCTATAGGAAACGCATTAAGATGGCCGAACGAGAACAATGAGACGCAGTCGGCCACTTTGTTCCCTATACCGTTTATTCTGCCGAGAGCGGCGAAACATTCTTTGTAATCCATCTTGGCAAAGTCGCCGGGAACAATGATCCCGTTTGAAACCTTATCCGCAAGTTCGATGAACCTTTTCTCTCTGTATCCGAGCCGGCAGCCGGATATCAGATGCGGATTCTCTGCAATCTCTTCAGGCAGCGGGAACGAATGGCGGCCGCCGAGATCGTTCCCGAATGTTCTGCAGACGGAATCCACCATCGCACCGATCCGTTTAACATTGGCATTCGTTGCTAAAAGGTATGTGGCGATACATTCCCACGGATCCTGTTTCAGTATGCGCATACCTTGGCAATTATTTGCGAGCATGCGAACAAACGGGTCGGATGATATTTCAGCGTAAATAAGATCGATATCGTCCTTGTGCCTAAGATATTCGAGTATCATATTCTTATCGTCGGTGCCCTCGCACAGAACGTAACCGCCCGCTTCCTCCAACGTTATGATCTCATCTCCGAGAACGCCTTCCCACTTTCCGTCCTTTTTTATCCAGCGGTGGGCCTGCCCGCATCCGAGTGTCGGGTCCAGCGAGATCTTCAGTTCGAGTTCCATACGTTCTTTCCGTAAACGGTCGGAAATAATAGATGTTGCTCCGAACATAGATATACCGTTCCGCCGTTCCGTAGAGTATGCGTTTCGGACCCGCGGGATATCCGCAGAAGAGCAAAGATCCGAAGGATGCGCTGAACATCATAGAAGATATGGGATTAGACGCATTGGAGATGGAGTTCGTAAGAGGTGCAAGGATATCGGAGGCCAAGGCCAAAGAGATAGGAGCGATAGCGGCGGAGAAGAACATAAGGCTGAGCGCCCACGCTCCGTATTTTGTAAGTTTCAACTCGGACACGCCGGAAACAAGGGAAAAAAGTGTAACGTGGGTCATCGACACGGTAAGGGCTGCACACAATCTCGGTGCGTATATCGTTGTGATACATGCGGCGTCATACGGAAAGGAGCCGTCAAAGGCCACGGATTCGGTTATAACCGGGCTGAACAGATGCAGGGAGATAATGGACCGCGAGAACATAAAGGATGTGATACTGGGCCTTGAAACAATGGGGCGTCCGGCAACGTGGGGAACACTGAAGGAGATAAGCGAAGTTATGGACAGCATTGACGGGATACGCCCGGTCCTCGACGTTGCGCACGTACACGCGAGGGAAAGAGGCTGCCTGAGAACGGAAAAGGATATGTTCGACCTGACGGAAGAATTTTTTTCGATGGCCGGGGACAGGCCGCATTTTCACATAAGCTGCATACAGTATACGTCCAAGGGAGAGAAGATGCACCTTCCGCTGTCGGCGTCCGATCCGGACATGTCGCTTCTGGCAAATGTGCTGAACGATCGTCCGGAGGACTGTACGTTCATATGCGAATCCCCTTTACAGGAAGAGGACGCGGTTGTGTTCAGGAACATGTTCAAACGTTTCGCGCGGGAAAACATTGACTGAAGCGTACACGGTTTCCCCCGGTACGGAACAATAAGATTAATATCATCCGTCCACATCCACCATTCAACGCCACTGTGGCTCAGCGGTAGAGCGACTGATTCGTAATCAGTCGGTCGGGGGTTCGATTCCCTCCAGTGGCTCCACAGATCCCATTCGTATCATTTGCTGAGGTACTTGTCAACGATCTTTATCGCGCATACGTCTCCGCACATCGAACATCCTTCGTCCTTTTCCGTGTTCCCGCGCGCTCTGTATTTCCGAGCCTTATCCGGATCCAACGCGATCTCGAACATCTTGTCCCAGTCCAGCGCTCTCCGTGCGCATGCCATCTGATTGTCCTTGTTGTT
This sequence comes from Candidatus Methanomicula labiotermitis, assembly GCA_009780575.1. Classification (GTDB taxonomy): domain Archaea; phylum Thermoplasmatota; class Thermoplasmata; order Methanomassiliicoccales; family Methanomethylophilaceae; genus Methanomicula; species Methanomicula labiotermitis. The sequence continues at coordinate 6,211 of WQZU01000007.1, read as the reverse complement.
ATCCTTGCGTCTGCAAAGATCGCCGACATGCGCCGCGATCTTCGATGCTATGAGGCCTTCCCTGACATCCTCGACGTCCGGCAGCGACAGATGCTCCGCCGGTGTCAGATAGCAAAGGAAATCGGCGCCGTTCTGCGCCGCCACGGCGCCGCCGATCGCTCCGACGATGTGATCATATCCCGGCGCGATGTCGGTCACCAGCGGCCCAAGTACGTAGAACGGTGCGCCATAGCACAGTTTCTTCTGAATATGCATGTTCGCAGGCACCATGTCAAGTGAAACATGACCCGGCCCTTCAACCATTGACTGTACGCCCGCCTCGCGGCATCTTTTAACGAGTTTTCCCAATATCATGAGTTCCGAAAGCTGGGCCGCATCCGTTGCGTCGTCTATGCAGCCGGGTCTGAACCCGTCGCCCAGCGAAAGCGTTATCTCATACTTTTTAGCAAGTTCCAAAAGGTAATCGAAATTCTTGTACAGCGGATTCTCCGTGTCGTTGTGAAGTATCCATGCGGTCAGGAAGGAACCTCCTCTGGAAACGATGTCCATCTTCCTTCCGGAATCTTTCAGCCATCCGACGCTCTCTTTCGTTATTCCGCAATGCACGGTCATGAAATCAACGCCGTCCTTCGCATGCACCTCGATACCGCTGAATATGTCGTCCTCGGTCATATCGACGACCGCATTCTTCCTGGCGGCCACAAGCCCGGTCTGGTATACGGGCACCGTACCGACGATCACATTGCATTCGGAGACGATCCTTCTGCGTATCATGTCGATGTCGCCGCCGGTGCTCAGGTCCATGACGGCGTCCGCGCCGTATTTCAGAGCGACGGACAGTTTCTCAAGCTCATCGTCAATGGATGTCATATCACGCGATGTGCCTATGTTCACGTTCACTTTTACAGACATGCCGTCGCCGATGGCGCACGGAACGGGGTCATGGATGGGATTGCACGGAACGACTATGCGGCCGGCTGCGATACCGTTCCTGACGAATTCCTCACTTACCTTCTCCTTCTTCGCAACGCTTGCGATAAGGGGAGTCACACCCTTCTTGGCCTGCTCCATTATACTGCTCATTGATGGTCTTAATGAAGGCGGTGTATTTTATGGTTACAGAGGAACATCCGTCTTAGTCCGGTGCGTTTTACGATCAAATTTTGAACAAAAAGCATGGTTATACGGCTTACCGAAGCCTCAAAGGACCGATTCACCGATCGATACGGCAAAAGTGCTGGCTTAAAGATACCTCGCACGTATATGCGCGCGTGTGCGAAGTATTATATGCAAGTGAGCTATTAGCGTATAACACAGCCAGTCAGGTCAAATGATGGCACGGGATGGGAACATGAGCGAAGATGCTGGGCAGAATAATTATGATGCGAATGGAATTGTTGTACTTGAAGGCCTTGAGGCTGTAAGGAAACGACCCGGAATGTATATCGGAAGCACCGACTCGCGCGGTCTCCATCATTTGGTGTATGAGGTCGTGGACAACAGTATCGACGAGGCTATGGCGGGTTTTGCGACGCTCATCTCAGTGTACATAAACAAAGACGGCTCGGTCACCGTTGAGGACGACGGCCGCGGGATCCCGACGGGAATGCACGAAAAGGGCAAATCCGCTTTGGAACTTGTGATGACGCATCTTCACGCGGGCGGAAAATTCGACCACAACAGCTACAAGGTGTCGGGAGGACTGCACGGAGTCGGTGTGTCCGTGGTGAACGCACTCTCGTCAAAGCTGACGGCAACGGTCGACAGGGAAGGCAAAAGATTCAGGCAGTCGTACTCCTACGGAATACCGGACGGGCCTATTGAAGAGATCGGGGAATCGGACGCAACGGGAACGTCCATAACGTTCTATCCGGACGGATCGATATTCGAGACCGTGGATTTTGAATATGATGTCCTGCAGCTCAGATTCAGGAACCAGGCGTTTTTAAACAAGAATGTTGCCATTTATTTCGAAGACGTGAGAACGGGAAGATCGGAAAGGCTGCACTTCGAAGGAGGCGTGTCGGAATTCGTATCATTCCTGAACAAGAACAGATCGCCGATCCACCCGAATCCGATATACATACACGGCGTAAGTTCGGAAATAGAGGTCGAGGTGGCGCTGCAGTATACGGACAGTTACCACGAAACAATAAATTCATTCGTTAACACGATAAGCACAGCGGACGGCGGCACGCACATGGCAGGGTTCAGGGCCGCCCTGACGAGGACGATAAACGATTATGCGAAATCGAACGGTTTCCTGAAAGACGGGGAACCTCTCACCGGCGAGGATGTGCGTGAAGGATTAACGGCAATACTGAGCATAAAGATCCCGGAACCGCAGTTCGAAGGTCAGACCAAATCCAAACTGGGGAACAGCGAGGCGCAGGGCGCGGTTTCATCGGTAATGGGCGAGAAACTGTCGGAATTTCTGATAGAGAATCCGAAGATCGCCGAGACTATAGTCAAAAAGTCGATATTCGCCGCACAGGTCAGAGAGGCGGCAAGGAAGGCGAAGGAACTTACAAGAAGAAAAAGCGTCCTCGAAGGCACCAGTCTTCCTGGGAAGCTTGCGGACTGCACGGAACGCGACCCCGCAAAATCCGAATTGTACATAGTGGAAGGAGAATCGGCCGGAGGAAGCGCCAAACAGGGCAGGGACAGGATGTTCCAGGCGATACTTCCGCTCAGAGGAAAGATATTGAATGTGGAGAAAGCGAGGCCTGACAAGATCCTCCAGAGCGAGGAGATAAAGAATCTTGTGATCGCAATAGGAGGAAGCATAGGCAACGATTTCGACGTTTCCAAAGTAAGATATCACAACATCGTCATCATGACCGATGCGGACGTTGACGGTGCGCACATAAGCACGCTTCTGCTTACGCTCTTCTTCAGGCAGATGAGGCCGCTGATCGAAGCCGGTTACATATATCTCGCGATGCCGCCTCTTTACCGAATTCACAAAGGGAAGAAGGAACAGTATGCGTACAACGATGCGGAAATGGCCAAGGCCGTGGAAGAGTTCGGGGCAGGTGCGCAGGTCACGAGATACAAAGGTCTCGGTGAAATGGATCCGAAACAGCTTTGGGAAACGACCATGGACCCGGAGACAAGGGTCATGAAACAGGTAATGATAGAAGATGCGATGCGCGCCGATGAACTTTTCACGATGTTAATGGGCGACGCGGTCGAACCGCGCAGGGATTTCATAATCGAACATGCGCATGAAGTGATCAATCTGGATGTGTGATATCATGGACGAGGAAAAGATAACACCGAAAGTGGTCTCACAGAGCATCGAGAAGGAAATGCAGCGCTCGTACATCGATTATGCGATGTCGGTGATAATCGGAAGGGCGCTCCCGGACGTCAGGGATGGTCTAAAACCGGTGCACAGGAAGATATTGTACGCGATGCAGGACATGGGTCTGACGTATAACCGCGGACATAAGAAATCGGCGAGAGTGGTCGGTGAGGTTTTAGGTAAATACCATCCTCACGGCGACTCGGCCGCATACGAATCGATGGTAAGGATGGCCCAGCCGTTCTCTCTCAGATATCCGTTAGTGGACGGACAGGGGAACTTCGGGTCGGTGGACGGCGACTCAGCGGCCGCGATGCGTTACACTGAAGCAAAGCTTTCAAAGATAGCGGCCGATCTTTTGGCAGACCTCGATAAGGACACGGTGGATTTCGTTGACAACTTCGACGGCTCGCTGAAGGAACCGTCGGTGCTTCCGTCGAAGTTCCCGAATCTGCTTGTCAACGGTTCCGACGGTATAGCAGTGGGAATGGCAACGAAGATGCCCCCCCACAACCTGACGGAAGTGGTCAACGCTCTCATATACACGATAGACAACCCGGACGCGGAACTCAGCGATCTTATGAACTTCGTGAAAGGTCCCGACTTCCCGACCGGCGGAACGATATACGGTCTTGCCGGGATAATGTCGGCGTACATGACCGGGCGCGGAAAGGTCAAGATAAGGGCGAACACGCACACGGAACAATCGCCGTCCGGAAAATCGAAGATAATTGTTGACGAGATCCCGTATCAGGTCAACAAAGCACTTTTGATCGAGGAGATCGCCGAACGTGTGAAGAACAAGGAGCTTGAAGGTATTACCGATCTCCGTGACGAATCCGACCGGAACGGTATGCGTATTGTCATAGAGCTGCACAGGGACGCCATAGAGAATGTTGTCCTTGAGAACCTTTACAAACAGACGAGGATGGAACAAACGTTCGGCATAATCAATTTAGCGCTGGTGGACAACAAACCGAAGACCCTCAGCCTGAAGGAGATGCTCTCCCATTATCTGGGCCACAGGAAGACCGTTATAACAAGAAGGACGCAGTTCGATCTCAACCAGGCTGCGAAAAGGCACCATATCCTCGAAGGTCTGATGAAAGCGTTCAATATGCTGGATGAAACGATAGCGCTGATACGCGCATCAAAGACCGGAGAAGAGGCGAAAGAGGGCCTCATGTCACTTCTGACGATAACGGAAGAGCAGGCGAAAGCGATATTGGACATGAGGCTTCAGAAGCTCACGGGGCTTGAGATAACTTCTCTGAAAGAGGAATACGAGGAGATCATCCGTCTGATGGAGGACCTCAGGAACATCCTCGACAGCGAAGCGCGCATAATGGCGATAATCAAGGACGAACTCACTGAAATGAAAGATGTGCACGGCGACGACAGGCGAACGGTCATAGATCCGAATGCGATAGACACGGATGAAGAGGACCTGATACCGCGCGAGGATGTTGTTATAACGATAACCGGTGACAACTACATCAAACGGATACCGCTGAGCACATACAAACAGCAGGGACGAGGAGGAGTCGGTTTAATAGGCATGCAGACCAAAGAGGAGGATCACGTTGTCAATCTGTTCGTAACATCAAGTCACGACTATGTGATGTTCATAACCAACAAAGGGCGTCTGCATTGGCTGAAAGGATACAGGATACCGGAAGGAAGCAGACAATCCAAAGGAAAACCCATCGTTAACCTGCTTTCCGATCTTGAGGAAGGCGAGAAGGTGATGAACACCATATGCGTCAGCGATTTCCCGGACGACAAGTATCTGGCGTTCTGCACGCGCAACGGTCTTGTTAAGAAGACATGTCTGAGCGCATACGGCAACGTGAGGGCGAGAGGCATCAAGGCCATCAAGCTGGAGGAGGACGATGAACTCGTTGAAACGCACCTGACCACCGGAGACGCCGAAATAATAATCGCAACACGGGACGGTCAGGCATGCAGGTTCAACGAGAACGACGTGAGACCGACCGGCCGCGACACGATGGGCGTGAAAGGAATAACACTCAACGCAGGCGACGCGGTGGTGGCGATGGCACCCGTTCACAATGAGGATATGCTCCTTACGGTTACCGAGAACGGATTCGGTAAGATATCGTCGGTTGACGATTACCGCAAGACACGCCGCGGCGGAAAGGGCGTTATAACAATAAAGACGGGAGGCCGCAACGGCAGCGTAGTGACCGTCAGAAAAGTGGATCCCGCAGATGAACTTATGATAACAAGCAAACAGGGAAAGATCATAAGGATAAAAGTTGCTGACATACGCGTCACGGGGCGCAACGCGATGGGCGTTAAAGTAATGAATTTACATGACGGCGACCTCGTCACCGCATTGGAACCGATAGTCGGATCGGGAGGGAACGGAGACCCGGGAGGGAACGGAGATGAACAAGATATCCAACGCTAAGATATTGGTCGTGGTGATAGCGACCACGCTGTTCATATCATCGGTGATATTCGCAATGATAATGGTCTCCGACGAATCGATAATGGCGGACCCGTCCAGAGCGCAATTCTATGCCGCCGTATTCATAATAATAATACTGGCGCTCAACGTACCGCTTCTGGTGATAGCGTTACGGGTCTCAAAGAAACTGAAGGCGCGGATGAGCAGCGAGTGCATCTCATGCGGTTCGCCCATGGATCCGGATGAGCGTTCATGTTCAGTATGCCGCACCATACAGCCGGCCGATGACGATGTGTATCTGAAGCCCGAAGATGCTGATGATGAAATAAGACCGAAGAAGTGAAATGCCTATCTTCGACACCCTTGAGAAAAATATGAGTTTTTCCAAAGAATAAGCGATCAGCGAGGGGTAATTCGGTCTTGTTTTGATATTCCCGAGTTTGTTGATGCGTCATTTGCATAGCATACGC
>WQZU01000006.1 GCA_009780575.1 Candidatus Methanomicula labiotermitis | reverse complement strand
GGACGTACAAACACGTGACACCGGCGATGGCGATCGGGCTGACGGACCATGTCTGGAGCATGCGTGAACTGATGTTATTTCCCCATAGACAAAATGTCAACTGAATTCGACAACGTGACCCTTCCATATCTGTATAAAATGCGGAGAATTCGAAAAAGTCTCTAAGTTCTCCTTTCTCTATGCAGAAGTCATAGTCGCTTTCTTCGGTATGAGTTCCCTTTGCAACTGATCCGAATAGGTAATACCTTTTTGACACCATATTCTTCTGCTATCGGTTTCACTATTGACTTCAGTTCTTCGATGGAAAGTATTTTTTGAGTTTTTAAGTCCACATTCCCCTTATCGTTCTTGCATTTATTAATGCCGTCTGAAGTACAGAGTGTGCATACTGCAGGAACGGTAACGCCAGCGGAGTTAGAGGCCGTCAGCACTCATAGGGTTCATCATCCTTCAGAGTTCAGTTATCTTCATCCGGCCTCTCGGTGCAAATGGCGCAACAATTATTTCATCTCTATCATCTTTCTCAGCGGCCCTTCGGCGCGGCGCATCGTATCCTCATCCAAGATCACCTCGGGACCGATGTTCTCCAATGCTCTGACAACGGACGACAGGGATGTCATCTTCATTACGGAGCACAGCGCATGATCGATGAAATAGAACTTCTTATCCGGACATTCTTTGGAAAGCCTGTGCCTCATCCCGATCTCGGTGGCCATTATGAATTCCTTTGAATCCGACGTTTTGACGTAATTGAACATCTTTTCGGTGGAACAGATCATATCGGCCATGTCCAGCACATCCTTTCTGCATTCCGGATGGGCCACAACGGATGCGTTCGGATATTTTTCCTTCAGATCCGATATGTTCTGCTCCGTTATTGCCTGATGGATTGGACAATATCCGCTCCAGAGTATCATATTCTTTGACGGTACTTGGGACGCCACGTACGCTCCGAGGTTCATGTCGGGAACGAATATGATGTCTTTTTCCTTCAGTGAGGATACGACGCCCACGGCGTTGGACGATGTACAGCAAACATCCATCTCTGCTTTGGATGACGCCGAACTGTTCACGTATCCGACAACGGATGCGCCCCTGTAACACTTCCTTGCGTCGATTATCTGTTCGGCCGTGCACATGGACGCCATCGGGCATGTCGCATACGGTTCCGGCGCTATGACCTTTTTCTTCGGATTGAGTATCTTGGCGCTTTCCGCCATGAACGTGACTCCGCAGAAAACTATGATGTCAGCATCAGATTCCGACGCGATCAGAGAAAGCCCGAGTGAATCGCCGACATGGTCGGCAATGTCCTGAACCTCCGGAAGACAATAATTGTGCGCGAGTATCACCGCTTTCCGCTCTTTTTTCAAAGAAACGATCTTCTCGTTCAAGGATGCCATTGTCACTCTTAAATTTGACAACATTAAAAAATATTGTGAATTAACAAAGGATAAATAACTAAGTATAAACCGCTCTTTTGCATACCGGTCACTGATGACCTCAAGAGAAGAGAAGGCGTCACGCATGTTCGGATGTTCCGAAAGGGAGCGGGCATTATTCGAAGCCGGGGTGAAGATGGGCGCCGTATACCATCAGTTCGTCGGTACGCCGGTAAGTCCGTACAATGTTGCCGAGCTTGAGAAGACCATCGAACATTCGGTTATGGTGCAGCCGTTCGTTGAATCTGCATCCGTTAATATAAAGATAAACATGAACGATGAAAAGAAAGACGTATACGATTACGTGTCTTTGAAAGGAGAGATGATCGACGCCGTCATAAGGATAAAGGTGAACGGCGTATCGGTTACCGCAGAGATGAGATATCTTGAAGAATTGGAATATCCTCTCATGTACGTCTCTGATGTTTCACAATGATGCATTAATATACGTATGGCCATACGGGTTTAGGTAATTCTTACGAGGATTCGAGATGATAACGGACATAAAGATAGGCATCACAGGTCTGCCCGGAGCAGGGAAAACGAAGACGCTTCTCCGGGTGATAGAGATGCTTGGCGCCGAAGAACTCAAAATAGGCGGGATGATAAATGAACCGATAGCGGACGGCCGCCGTAAGGTCGGATTCTCTGTGCGCAACATTGTCACCATGGAGAGCCAGGTCTTTGCGCATATCGATATTGAAAGTAAGATCATGGACGGGAAGATCGGCGTGGATCTTTCAAAGTTTGAGTCGGTGGCAGTGAGCGCGATACGCGATGCCTGCGAAACATGCGACGTCATCGTCATTGACGAAGTCGGTAAAGTGGAAGTTGAGAGCCAGCCGTTCATCGATGCCGTGAAGTTTGCGCTGGATGCGGGTAAACCGATGATACTCACCCTTCATAAAAAATCAAGGAACCCTTTGCTTCAGGACATAAGGAGAAGGGATGACGTCAGAATACTTGAGGTAACGCCGACCAATAGGAATCTGCTTCCGCATAAGATCATTCGTCTCATGAACGGAGAAAATATGTGATGCCCGACATAATGGAAATAACGGAAGGCGGGACGAAGCTCATAGTTCCTTTCGAACATTCCAAGAACGGCCCCGGGAAAAGGACCGCTTCAGTGTTTTTCAACGAACAGATGGCGTTCAATCGCGACGTGAGCGTCATGTTCCTCCGCGCATTGGAAAACGAGATAACCGTGGCGGATGCAATGACGGCAACCGGTTCCAGAGCGACCAGGATAGCGAACGAGGTCCCCAACGCAAAGGAGGTCGTGGCCAATGATATGAATCCCGCGTCAATGTATTTCATAAATGCAAATATCGAATTGAACAGATTGGTGAACTGCCGCGCGTCCAATAAGGATCTGAATGTGCTTTTCTCCGAAGAGGCGTTCGATTACGTGGACATCGACCCTTTCGGGTCGCCGGCGCATTTCATACAGCCTGCGATAAGAGGATGCAGGAAGAAAGGCATATTGGCTATAACGGCAACGGACACGGCTCCGCTGGCGGGTGCACACAGAGCTAAATGCGAGCGAAGGTATCGATCCAGACCCATCAGAGGACCGATGTGCCATGAAATGGGCCTGAGGATACTCATGTGCTCGATTGCCAAAGAATTGGCAAAATTTGACAGAGGTATGGAACCTATGCTCTCGTTCTATTCGGATCATTATTTCAGGACGTACGTACGCGTTACGGAAGGCGCTCAGAACGCCGACCGTACTCTTTCGAAGCTTGTGTATGTTAAATACGATCCGAACACGTTAGAGCGTTCGTATTCAAGCGAATATGACTCCGAACACAAATACGGCCCATTCTGGGGCGGCAGCCTGCACAGTTCAGCGCATCTGAGCAGAATGGATCCGTCTTCAACCGCCATGGAAAAAAAGTGCGATAAGATGCTCAGAACGTGGAAAAATGAACTGGACGCCGTCCCTTTCATATATGACATCAGTGAGCTTTCCTCCTTTCTGAAGATCTCGCCGCCCCCCATTGATGATTTCGTTAATGCGCTCAACGGCATCGGAAACGCTTCAAGAACACATGTCTCGCCGGCCTCATTCAAAACGGACCTCGACCTGAAAGATATAATATCCGCTTACAAAGCAATGCCCAGGTAACAACGGTAGCAATATCATTCGTCCCGAAAACGCAGTGAAACTGTCAATTATTCGTCCCGAAAACGCAGTGAAACTGTCAATTATTCGTCCCGAAAACGCAGTGAAACTGTCAATTATTCGTCCCGAAAACGCAATCCAGATATACCAGAACAATGATTCAATTTATGTCTATGAGAAGAATGATCTACGATGAGCTTCTGAAATGGAAGAAGAGCGGAACACGTAAGCCGTTACTGTTGGAAGGAGTCAGACAATGCGGGAAGACGTATATACTGAAAAAATTTGGAGAAGAAAATTATGATGATGTTGCGTACTTCACGTTCGAAGACAACCCTGAGCTCTCTGATGTCTTCCGGAATAACCTTGATACGAAAAGAATAACGGATCGACTCGGTTTTATGCGCGCGAAAAAAATAGAACCCGAGAAGACCTTGCTTATATTGGATGAGATACAATTGTGCGGCCGCGCGCTCACTTCTCTGAAATTCTTCTGCGAGAATGCACCGGAATACCATGTCGCGTGCGCGGGATCCTTGCTGGGCGTTATGCTCTCCAAGGCCGATTCTTTTCCTGTCGGCAAGGTCGATCGGCTGAAAATGTTTCCGATGAACTTCAAAGAGTTCTTGCTTGCCGGTTCCGAAGACCTTTTGGTGGAGTATATAGACAACGAAGATAACATCAGCACAGAGGTGCTTTCGGAACCGGTTGTCACTAAATTGAACACATATCTCGATTACTTTTTCCTGATCGGCGGAATGCCTGCCGCAGTCGCATCATGGAACGCTGAAAGGGATATTGAAAAAATCGATGCAATCCTTGACGCCATAATAAAGGATTATAGGGACGATATTGCAAATCATTCTTCGGAGAATATATCGAAATTGACATTGATATGGGGATCCATACCGATTCAATTGGCAAAGGAGAATAATAAATTCATTTTCAGTCACGTCAAGACGGGATCACGATCAAGGGATCTGGAGGATGCCCTGGAGTGGTTGGTGAATGCGGGGCTTGTCTACAAGGTGAAAAAGGTCGATCCTCCGGAGGTTCCGTTGTCAATGTTCGCAGACAACACCAGTTTCAAGGTCTATATGGCAGATATAGGCGTACTCAGGAGAATGGCGGGAATGCCGCCGAATTTCGCATTCAGTAAAGACAAAGAATATGATCGTTTCAGAGGAGCGATAATGGAAAACTTTGTTCTGAATGAGATCGTTTCGTCTACAAAGGAGATACCGTATTATTGGAGGTCGGGAAGCAATGCGGAAATAGATTTCGTTGCACAGATCAACGGCAGAATGGTACCGATAGAAGCAAAAGCTGGAAATAATAAAACGAAAAGTCTCACGGAATTCATAAAAAAATATGATCCGAAGGTTGCAATAATAACTTCGGAAAGGATTACCGGCAGCAGTGTCGTAACGTACATACCGCGATATGCCGTCTGGAGCATTGCAGACCGGCTGCAGAGAATGCAGAACAACAATGGTGATCGTTGATCGGGTCGTCCGCAGACAATTATTATGTGTACCCGTAAACTTCGGTTTCAGAACCGAATAGCTGAAGGTTGACGATTCTGTCCGGCTTTATTCCGTTGAGCGCCGTGTGGGGGCGCGACCGTTTGTATCTCGGGGCGATGGCATGATTCTTATATTGAGTGCACGATGGACGGAACAGGTGTATAATTGCCGTCAATAGCTATCGTAGGTACTCAATGGGGAGACGAAGGCAAAGGTAAGATAACCGATTATCTCGCCGAGGAAGCGGACATGGTTGTGAGATTTCAGGGCGGGAACAACGCAGGTCATACTATCAAAGTGAACGACGAGACGTTCAAACTCCATCTGCTTCCTTCGGGCATACTGAGAGAAGGGAAGCTGGCAGTCATCGGCAACGGTGTTGTTATCAACATGGCGGAAATGATCGGCGAAATGGATCAGATAACCAAAAGCGGCAGAAAGCTTGACGGCCTCAGGATATCCGACCGGGCGCACCTGATAATGGGATATCATAAAAAGCTGGACGGTGCCGAAGAGATATATCGCGGCGACAAAACCGTCGGAACAACAAAAAAGGGAATAGGGCCGTCATATCAGGATAAGATCGCAAGAAGCGGATTCAGGGTCTGCGACCTTTTTGAGGATGATGCACTTTCGGAAAAGATAAAATTCAACGTTCCTTACAAAAAGGATCTTCTTAAGATGCTTCAGGGCGAACAATGCGAATGCACCGAAGAAAGTCTTATGGAAAAATTCACCTCGTGGAGAAATATCTTCGGAAAATACGTATGCGACACGTCCGTCCTTCTGAACGATGCGCTTGACAGCGGAAAGACCGTGCTTTTCGAAGGAGCGCAGGGCGTGATGCTCGACGTTGACCACGGCACGTATCCTTATGTGACCTCATCGAACACCTCAAGCGGCGGTATGTGCACCGGCAGCGGTGTGGCGCCCAACCGCATCGGCAAGATATTCGGCTGCCTGAAAGCTTACACCACGCGCGTGGGGGAAGGCCCTCTCGTGACCGAGCTTTACGGCGAAGAAGGAAAATATCTCATGGAGAAAGGCGGAGAGTTCGGCGTCACGACCGGCAGAGGAAGAAGATGCGGCTGGCTTGATCTCGTCGTTGCGGAACATTCCGTTAGATTGTGCGGAATAACATCGCTGGCTGTCACGAAACTTGATGTTCTCAATGAATACAGAAAGATCAACGTCTGCACCGGCTATGAGATCGACGGAAAAACGGTAAAACATTTCCCCGCTTCGCTTTCAAAATTGGGAAGGGCCGTGCCGGTCTATGAGGAATTCGACGGATGGGATGATTGGGATTCGTCTGAGAAATTAGCGTCGGAGGGATATGCCGCTCTCCCTCAAAACATGAGGAAATATATTGAATTCATAGAGAAGCAACTGAAGGTCCCTGCGGAGATCATCAGCATCGGACCGAAAAGATCGGAAACGATAGACCGGCGCTGATCCGTTGACTTATCTGTCCGTTGCGGCGGTCAGAGTGTTGCCTTTTTGAACATCTTCCCATCGGAACCGAACGGAAGTGTTGCATCGATACCGATCTTCCAAGTGGTTCCTTCGATGCTCGGATCGAGTGAGGAACCGGCAGCGTCGGGTATCCTGAGCAATCTGTTCCCTTGGAATCTCGTGGCAATGGCCCATTCCACCTGCCGGTCATCGAAGATATCGATGTCTCCGTCAACGATCGTTACCTGTTTCATCGACGGATGTCCTGTGAACGCTGCCATTATGGCGTTCACCGCATCGCCTTCCTTGTTCTTTGTTATCGACACCACTCCGTGCAGCCAGCAGCAGCCTCCTTCCGTGAGACGGACAGCATGCGTCCTCGGAACGGCCTGGCGGACGGTCCTGAGCATCATCGGTTCCCTGGGAAGTCCCATGAACAGATAATGCTCATTGCCTCCCGGTAAAAGCAGCTGGAACACCGGCTTGTCGGATGTCCATATCTTATCAACTTCGATCACCGGCTGGGAACGTATCGTGTCATATGTTCCCGTTATATCAACGAACGGACCTTCTTTCATCTCGTCCATTGTTATTCTCGCTTCGAGAACGTAATCGGCATCCGCCGGCACCAGGATGCCATTGTCGCATCTTCCGACCTCCAGCGGTCTTTTGAATGACGACATATGCATCGATGATGCGATCTCCATCTCATCGATCCCGTAATCCAATGATATTGCCGCAGCGAGTAAGACCTCCGGACGAATGCCTACGCATATCGATATGTTCAGCTCCTTCCCGGCGGCCTTGGCCATCTTGTGCATTGTGAAAAGATGACGGGGTACCAATCTGACTGCGATCTTATTCTTTCCGGCGATCATCATCCTGTGGAAAGAGACATTTTTGACACCGTTCCATTCAGCTATGATCACGCCGGCGGTGATGTATCTTCCGCCGTCCTCCGGGAAATATTTAGGTATCGGTAAAGAATAAAGATCCGCGGGAACGGAAGCTTTTCTGAAAGCGGGTTTGTCAACGACCTTCACGGGTTTAGGATTGGCGATCGCATCGGAAATGTGATCTACTATACCGCCTGCCTCAATGTTCATTGCGGCAGCGATCTTCGCCCTTGTTGAGAAAAGATTTCCGACCGCTTCCTTTCCGTTAACGTCTTTGAAATGGAATGTCCTGTCCTGGTCGCTGAGAAGTATCTTCGTTACCTCTTGGGAATCCGCATCTATCTTTTTACTTTCGAGCACGGCATCGGATGACAGGAATTTCCTGACTGACATGACTCCCAATCTTATCCTGAATATTTAAGATGAAGGATAGTCCGTCTGAAAAAGCACAGCCGTCGTTCTATTTCAAAATATCAGAATAACAATTCAAACGGGTTGAATTTCTCGGAAAAAGTAATTCTCGATATCGTGACAATAATATATGTGACGGATGTTCGTCAGTCCGATGTCCGATCCCATGCATGACGTGATAAGAAAATACGCTCTTCAGAACGCTGTTTTCTTCAAAGGCGCCGCGAACCCCAAGTCGGTCGTCGGCAAGGTCCTGGGAGAATGTCCCGAATTCAGAAGCAGGTCTGCCGAGATCATTTCGATGGCGGATGATATAGTCGCAAGCGTGAACAGAATGAGTTTGGAAGATCAGACGAAGGAATTGCAGACTCTTGATTCGAACCTTATGGTCAAAGAGAAGAAAGAAAGGACACATGAACTTCCGCCGTTGGACGGTGCGGATAAAGGAGTTGTGATGAGGATTGCTCCCGGGCCTTCCGGTCCTTTGCACATAGGGCATTCACGCGTTTCCGTTCTTAACGATGAGTATGTGAAAAGATACGGCGGTACGCTGATAAACCGTTTTGAGGACACGAATCCGGAGAAGATCGCCCCGGAAGCCTACGACATGATACCGGAGGATCTTGAATGGCTAGGCGTTAAGATACACAAAACGGTGATGCAGAGCGACCGCTTTGAGATATATTACGATATTACAAAAAAATTGATCTCGGGCGGGACAGCATACGTATGCACATGCAACGCCGATGAATGGAGGGATCTGAAAGAAAATATGCGCGCTTGCCCTTGCCGCGGTCTTTCTGAAGAAGAACAATCGGAAAGATATGACCGTTTGCTTTCCAATGGTTACGGAGAAGGAGAAGCTATAGCGGTCGTTAAAACCGATCTGCGCCACCCGAACCCCGCGGTGAGAGATTTTGTTGCATTGCGTATCGTTGATCATCCGCACCCCCGCGTTGGTTCCAAATACAACGTATATCCGATGATGAACCTCTCCGTTGCGATCGACGATCATCTTATGGGCATGACACACGTGATCCGCGGAAAGGATCATCTGAACAATACGTTCAGGCAGGAATACATCTATCGCCACATGGGTTGGAAGACGCCGCATTTCCATCATTACGGATTGGTCAGCATACCTGATTCCGTTTTGAAAACGTCATTGATCAAAGAAGGCATCGCCGGCAGCGAGTATGCGGGATGGGATGACGTCCGGACAGGTACGCTTAGAGCTATGAAAAAACGAGGTATACGGCCGGAAGCGATACGCAGATATTGGGTGGAGAGCGGCATGAAGCCGATAGACATACAGTTCACATGGGAAAATCTGTATGCAATGAACCGCGACATCATAGACGGCGAAGCGAACAGATATTTCTTTGTCGCGGATCCCGTTGAGTTTGATATATTCGGAGCTAAGGAGATCACAGGTAAGGCGCCTCTGCATCCCGATCATCCGGAAAGGGGAACAAGGGATTACTCCCTTTCCGGAGACATAAGCGTTTCAATATCCTCTCAGGACGTTGACGATTTTGAGAAGAAAGGAATGGTTCGGCTGAAGGATCTGTGCAACATCGAGTACGGTAAACCTGCCGCGTATGCGGGAACGGACCTTTCGGTGCTTAAGAAAGGCGTACGCGTGATACAGTGGGTCTCCTCAGGGATACCTGCGGAACTGCATATGCCGGACGGTACGATCTTAAAGGGAATGACAGAAAGCGCCATCTCGAAAGAGAAAGGCAGCACGGTGCAGTTTGAGAGAGTGGGATTTGCCAGAATAGAGAAAAATGACGATTCGGTTCTGGCAATATTCACACACCGTTAAATTACCGAGAGTACCGCATTGAACGCCGTTCCTATCAGTAACGCGACGATCAGCGATGTTCCGCTTATCAGCATCGCATTCTTCGGCCCGAATTCTTTCATTATGACTGCGAGTGTTGCCACGCACGGCAGATATATGGCCATGACCACGCCGAACACAATGAACTGATCGGGCGTCATGAATTCCGTAAGGTCTCCGGAACCGGACAACAGGAAAAGCATTCCTATGGCCATCTCTTTCCTCAGTACGCCGGCGATGAACGCGATTATGACGACCGCGGGAAGACCGAGCATTGTGACCGTTATGAAGGACAACGGATCAACTACCGCATCCAGCGCATCATAGTGCAGCAACAGCTCTATTATAATGCCGCCTGCCACCAGTAACGGGAAGGCGATGATGAAGAAATCCCTGCAGCGGTCCCATGTTTTGGAAAGGACATTCCTCGGAGACGGGACCGTCAGATCGGGCAGTTCCATAGCGAGGTACGAAGGTTCCTTCTTCATCCATCTGTTCATCAGCATACCGATCACGAATATCAGTGCCAGCAGCACCAGGAAGATCGAGAATGCCGCCATCAGTCCCGCATAACGGCCAGTCGCGCCCATTATTATCGCCAGCTGGGCTGAGCACGGGATCGCCATCACTATTATTGTGCTGAGTATCAGACGTTCTCTCTTTGATGCGATCGTCCTTGTTCCCATTATCGCGGGCACATTGCATCCCAGGCCGACCATCATCGGGATGAACGAACCGCCGTGGAGGCCGAGCGAGTGCATAGTGCGGTCCAGGAGGACAACCACTCTGGGCATATATCCGGAATCCTCCATGACGCCGAGGATCAGGAAGAACAGCATTATGAACGGTATCACTATAGCCAGTATCGCGATTATGCTCCCGTCTATGCCGGCCATTATTATGCCGCCCAGCTCGCCGCCTATCCCTTTACCGAATTCAATGAGTGAATCCCCTACGACCGAATCGTATGCGTTCACTATGATCTCATCCAATATTGCGCTAAGGGATATGAATGTCAGAAACATAAGGAAAAGGACAGTGACCATGATCGGTATCCCTGTGGAAGGAGTTGTGGTAACATCCGACAGTTTTTCCGAGAAAGTCCTTTCGCGTGATGTTTTTCTCTGGACTTCGTCTTTTATCACGCCGGCATGCCCGTAACGGTCCCGTGCGATGTGAACGTTTATCGATTCCCCGTGGGTCTTTTCGAACTCAGACCTCATGAGATCCGCAAGGGCCTTTCCTTCTTCGGACACCAACGGTAATACCGAGATGTCGTTCTCAAGCAGTTTTAAAGCGATACCTCGTTTGTCGAGACCGTTTGCTTCGCTTACCGATTCCAGCAGAAGTTCGATGCATTTCTCTATGTGACTGTCATATCTTACCTTGAAATCCGTTCCTTTGTTCTCATAGCCTATGACCTCATCGATCAGATCATTGACACCGAGCGCAGACCTTGCCGACACCGGGACGACAGGGATTCCGAGTGTTTCCTTCAGTCTGTTCACGTCCGTGTCGAATTTATTCATTGCCAGATCCATCTTGTTAAGAGCGAGTATCGTGGGTATTCCGAGTTCCATCACTTCAAAGCACAGAACAATGCTTCCTTCTATGTTGGTCGCGTCCGCAACCACTATCACAACGTCTCCGGCATCCTTTGTCAATGCGTCCAGAACAATACGTTCATCGTCCGAGTTGCCGGACATTGAACGCGTGCCGGGAAGATCGTGAACGTGCACCGTCACACCGTTCCTTGTGACCGTTGCCTCTTCTATCTGTACGGTGGTGCCGGAATAATTCGATACTATGACGCCGACGCCGGTCATACGTGTGAAAAGTGATGATTTGCCTACATTCGGCTGTCCTACGAGAGTTACCTTAACATCCATGATATCACATCTCTACATCCACGAACACCAGTGATGCGAGATCCTGATCCAAAGCTATGTTGGATTCACCCATGTGAAATATTATCGGGCCGTTGTTCGTCGTCCTGTTGACGAGTGAGACCACACGTCCCGGTACGAAACCGATCGATATGAGCTTCCTTATCTTTTCCGAATCTTCGCATTTGAGGTGCGATATCTTTGCCGTCGTGTCCGCTGACAGCCGGTTCAGCGGTATCACCGTTCCTTCCTTTGCGCATTCGGTCCCGCATACTTCGCATTCCGGCGATGTTGCGCCGAGTATCCTGCACATGCTCTTTGCCGATTCATCGGATAGTATGTGTTCCATCTTACACGCTTCCTCGTGTGCGGAGCCGCGGTCCTTGTTCAGCACGTCTATGAGGAACCGTTCCGCGATCTTGTGCTTGTCGCGTATCCTTTTCGCCTGCGTCAGACCTTCATCGGTCAGTGAAACGCCTTTGTACTTTCTGTGTACGATCAGACCATCATCCGCAAGAACCTTCAGCATCTCCGTTACGCTGGCGGCGGAAACGTTCATCAATGCTGCTATGTCCGTCGTTTTCGCGACCCTTTCCCCGTCAGTAAGCCGGAGTATGCGCAGCAGATAGTCCTCTCTGTTGCCTGTTGACATTGAAACACGCAAACACTAATGAGTATATAATTTTTTAGGATTACCTAAAATAATTACCTGTTCAGAGAGTGTTGTCACGGGTCCGAAGTATATAAAAATTTTAGTTCCGCCTAAAATAATTACATGCGTTCATTCACTGACAGACCTTTTTTATCCGCTTCCATCCTCTCGAGTTCAGTGTACGCTATCTTTCCGACCTTTGTCTTCGGAAGTTCGCCGATGAACTCTATGTTCGAAGGGACCGCATATTTAGCTATGCTCTCTTTGCAGTATTCTCGTATATCATGTTTCATGGCATCCGTTGCGTCCGCATCCTCTTTCAGGACGACGAACGCCTTTACCCTCTGGATGCGTATCTCATCCGGAATACCGATGACGCATGAACTTTGGACGAGCGGGTGCGAATCAAGTACGTTCTCGATCTGACTCGGATAGATGTTGTATCCGGAGCTTATGATCATCCTCTTTATCCTTTGTCTGAAGAAGATGAATCCTTCCTCATCCATCATACCTGCGTCGCCGGTGTGCAGCCACAGTTTCCCGTCATCGTGGGTTTTCAGAACAGCCGCCGTTTCTTCCGTCTCGTTGTTATAACCGATCATGACGGACGGCCCGGATATACATATCTCTCCGTCTGTTCCGTACGGAACCTCTTCATCTGTTCCTATTTTTACGATCTTATAGAAGGTATCGGGGAACGGGATGCCTATGCTTCCCGCCCTGTATCCGTTTATTGGCGTCAGGCATGAGGCCGTCACGCATTCGGTGAGCCCGTATCCTTCTCTTACCGTCGATTCGGAATTCCTTTCTTTCAAAAAATCATCGATCCTTTTCTTCAGATCCGTCGTAAGAGTGTCGCCGCCTACGAACACTCCCCTCAGGAACGAAAGATCCGTATTTTCAAGACGCTTGTTGCGTATCGTCAGTTCAAAAAGAGTTGGTACTCCGGCGATGAACGTCGGCCGTTTCTTGCGTATAAGGCGTGCATACGAGTCCGGGCTGAAGATCGGTACGATTATCAGTTTTGCGGAATGGATCAGGGTCATATGCATCCCTATGCATAATCCGAATCCGTGGAACATCGGGAGGACGCCGAGCATTGAATCCTTATCCGTCAGTTCGTATTGGCCCATTGCATAGGTCTGTAGCGCCGTTGCGTTGAAGTTCATATTTGAAAGAAGAACGCCTTTGGATTTGCCTGTGGTGCCTCCGGTGTACAATATCACGGCAACATCCTTTCCTGATGTGTCGGTGTATTCGGCATTGCCGGCGGCAAGGGACAGCATGTCCTCCCATGCGACCATATGCTCTTTCATTTCAACCTTCGGGATCTTTCTTGATTTGATGCGGTATGCGGTCTTGAGCAAGGGATTCAGGAATTTTGATATGTCCGCAACCACCAGTTTTTTCAGAGGAGTTGTTCTCTCAAGTCCGTCAAATGATCTGCAGAATCTGTCCAGCGTTACCGCGATCTCGCTTCCCGAATCGTTTATGTAGAATTCCACCTCTTTTTTTGATGAAAGAGGATGCACCATAACGGCCACCGCACCGATCCTGTTTATGCTGTAGAACAGCGTCACGGCGTGCGGGGTGTTAGGCAGGCATATCATCACCCTGTCTCCCTTTTTCACGCCCATGGAGACCAATGCGTTCGATACGGTGTCAATATCAGACATGAGTTTTCCGAACGTCGTGTTCCTGCCCATGAACTCGTACGCACATCTTTTCTCATGGCCTTCCGCCGCCTTCTTCAGCATGCCGTAAAGCGTAATGTCAGGATAACAGAGCGAAGGAGGAACATTACCGTAATGTTTCATCCACGGAGCGTCATTCACTGTCATTCGGTGCCTCCGGAACGAACGGCGCCTCGAGTACCGAAGGATTTGAAAGAATGTCCTTCATGAGCTTTATCGACGTCATGAAATAATACCCGTCCGCTATTCTCTCATCCACCGTGAATGCCAGATCTATGCATTTCCGGACCTCCGGTACGCCGTCGACCGCGCACACGGCGTCCGTGATCGCGCCGACGGTTATGAAAAGTGAGTTCGTTCCCCACTCGCTGAGATGATGGAACGGTGCGTTCGCTTTCAGACTTCCCATATTGGCAACGAATGCCGATGCGTGGTTCGGATCGGAATCGGTTATACTTCTCGGAACCCTTCCGAAATAGCTCAGAATTCTTAGCAAAGAAACTATGAAAGCTACCATGAAGCGGGGCATCTTCGAAAATGTTTTCAGTATCCCGTCAACGCCTGCGGCCTCGGATGATCTGAATTCATTCACGTGAGCATACAATTTATCGCTGATCTCGAATATCGTCAGCGAAGGATCGAATATTATCCGCACAACGGTTTCCTCACCGGCGTCGCTTAACTCTCTTTTCACAACGAACCCTATGTCTATGCTCTTCCTCCGGTACAGACGGCGTCCGGCGATGAAATTGTTGAGATTGGGACGCAATGCGAAGACTCTTACGATCGTTGACATCAGCAATGAGAACATCGTTATGTTGTTGCCGTCAACAGCTTTTTTCTCTTCCAGATATGTGAGAACTTCCGTCACGTCTATGCTTTCTTTCAGGAACACCTCGCATTCCGTGCGCTTTGGCATCAGATGCGGCATGAATTTGTGCAAAGGATCCGCATCGTACAGATAATATCCGTCCCGGCGATCTTTCCATCTCCTCTTCCCCATAGGAACGCTAACGCATATGCCGTTAATAATACATGTGGCTGTTATACACGACATAAGTATCAAAAGGATACTACCTAAAATATATTAATTATTTTTGATATAATTTAAGCATGTATGCCGCTCGGCATCCGTCGAAGGATGTAACGGCGGCCCGATAGAACATGATTTTTCCCTGCCCTTGAACAATATGTTAACACAGGATATGACACGCAGCCGCAGTTTATACCGCCGTATATACTCTATATTCATATATCCGCATGACCATCAAAGAATCGTGTCGCTTGAAGATCTGAAAAAGGCTGCCGCCGACGGCAGCATAAACGCAATGTTCGAGTTGGGTCAGTTTCATGCACTAGGAGTCAGCGCCGCTGTGGATGAAGAGGAGTCATTCAAATGGTATAAGGCGGCCGCGAACCTCGGACATACCGCTTCGGAATACATGGTGGGCGAATGCTATTCCAACGGAATAGCCGTTGAAATAAACGATCTTGAAGCTGTCCTTTGGTATGTACGGGCCGCCGAGAAAGGCGACAGGAGATCCATAGGGGCGATATCGCTGTACACAGAAAACTATTTTGATTTTAACGCTGCAGCCGCTTTCGATCATTACAGCAGTAAGATCAAAGAAGGCGACACCGGAGCTTCTTATATGCTATCCAGATTCCACTTTTACGGGATCGGTACTCCGCCTGACATTGACGTTTCCTTCAAACTCTGCGAAACTGCGGCGGAAAAGGGGCACATTGACGCCATGTGTGAACTTGCGGTGATGTACCGTAACGGTGTCGGCGCCGAAAAGGATCATGACAAGGCGTATGAACTTTTCCGGAGAGCGGCGGAACAGGGACACCGGACTGCTCCTCTCGCTCTGATAAGGTGTCACGCCGAAGGGATCGGTGTTGAAAAGGATGAAAAGAAAGCGTTCGAGATGATATCCGCGCTTGCGGACACCGGATCGGCGGATGCGGAATATGAGCTCGGCCGCTATTATCTGGAAGGGATCGGTACGGAAGCGGATCCCCATTATGCGTTCGGATGGTTCTCCGTTGCCTCCAACCACGGTTCCGTGGACGCACTGTACGGATTGGCGCAATGTTACCAGCGAGGAAGAGGAGCGGACCGCGACAGGAAGAAGGCCGTGGAACTTTACAAGACGGCGTCGGATCTCGGACAGAAGGATGCGATGGTGTCGCTTTCCCACATGTATGCGGACGGAAGGGACGTCCCGAAGAATGAGAATGAGGCTTTCAAATGGATGTTGGCAGCCGCCGAACACGATTCGGAATATGCCCAGTTTGCCGTTGCGCGAAGATACACGGAAGGAAAAGGCGTCAGTAAAGACGACCGTGAGGCGCTGAAATGGTTCCTCAGATCGGCGCAGAACGGGAATGCCGCGGCGCAGTTCAATGTCGCGGAAGCATACATGAACGGGCGCGGAGTGAAACGCGATGAAAAGAAAGGATACAGCTGGTTTCTAAGATCCGCGAAGAACGGCTATCACAGGTCGCAGTATCATGTGGGCGTCTGTTTAAGCAAGGGCGCAGGCGTAGCAAAAGACATTGATGCGGCGTTTGAATGGCATATGCTGGCAGCGAACTCAGGATACGGGAAATCACAATATTTCATAGCACAATGCTATTCCGGCGGGCGCGGCGCCGCCAAAGACGACAAGAAAGCGCTGGAATGGTATGTGAAGGCCGCATCCACCGGTCATGTTCTGGCGCAATATTATGCGGGTCATCATTACGCCAACGGCATTGGTACTAAACCGGATGAGGCCGCCGCGATAAAATGGTACACGAGAGCCGCAAAACAGGGACACACGTACTCACGGCAGCTTATAGAGGAATGCTGCAACAAAAAGGTCATCCCGGTGAAAGAAATGACTCCTTTCGAGAAACATATGGATGAGGCGATCAACGGCGACGCGGAATCGCAATACATAATCGGAAGGTATTATGAAGAAGGGATAGGCATCGAGAAAGATGTGAACGAGGCCAAGAAATGGTATACGAAAGCCGCCCTCCAAGGACATTTTAACGCCGAAAAGGCAATGACCATTTACGTGAAGCAGCAGAAATGATCCTACCGCAGCGAAAGAATAAAAAATGAAAAGGGGGACGGTCGTCCCTTTAGAATTCACGCCTCTTGAACAAGAATGCCGACAGCGCCGTTGTGACGGCGAAGTACGAAAGCATTATTGTCACGGAGACCAGATGCGAAGGATAGAACAGGGTCATGTACATCCCTCCTCCTATGGCCATCTGCTGCGTAACGTTTCCTTCGATTATATTCATGATGTCCAAACTTGCGTATGTCAGACTGAACAGCGGTTCGACATTGAAGAACATCATTATGCCTTCTATCATACCGAGTACCAAGAGCAGCATCGCTATCGTGATTATCACCGCGGTGGATCCCTTTTTGAAGAGAGCACTCATCAAGAATGCGAATCCGCCTGCTCCCAGCATGAACAACAGCGCCATTCCCAGCGAACCGAGGGCTTTCACATCCACGCCGCCGGCGACAATGAATGATAAAAGCATGCAAGCCAGATAGTAGGCTATTATCGTCACGCCGCAGACTATGTAGCATGCCAGCACCTTACCGACAAAGAAGGACGTCCTCTTTATAGGCCTTGGAAACAGCAGCAACGCTGTGCGTTCTTCGAACTCGGACGCTATTGCCGGCGCACACAGCAGTGATACGCCGACGATTATCAGCAGAGATATGAAAGCAACATATGATGACATGAATTCCGAGGGATCATTCGGTAATCCGCCGAAATAGATGTACAACACGGTAATGAGAATGAACAACAGCGCCATGAGTCCGGCAAATATCAGCAGTCTCCTGCTGCGTATGTGCTTATATAACTCGTATTGGGTCACAACGCCTATCTGTCTGAGGTCGTCTTTGATTCCTTTGTTCATGTTATCACCTCGACTCCTTTATGAGATTCAGATACACCGTCTCAAGATTGTCGTTCGTGATGCTGCAGACATCCATACCGAGCGCGGTGATATCTTTCAGAAGAACTGCTTGTTCCTTATCATCGCCTTTCAGCCTGACATCGATGCTTCCGCCGTCGATGTGTGCGTTTATGACGTTTGAAAGTCCGGATATTTCGTTTACGGCCGCCTGTGTCGGTTCGTTAAGCAGTCTTATCTTCACGATCCTTGCGCCGGCGCTGTTCATTATTGCCTCGGTGGTGTCATGCACCAGAAGTTTTCCGTGATTGATCATCGCTATCCTGTCGCACAGGTCACTGACTTCGTAAAGCATATG
Source organism: Candidatus Methanomicula labiotermitis (assembly GCA_009780575.1). Taxonomy (GTDB): domain Archaea; phylum Thermoplasmatota; class Thermoplasmata; order Methanomassiliicoccales; family Methanomethylophilaceae; genus Methanomicula; species Methanomicula labiotermitis. The sequence continues at coordinate 38,576 of WQZU01000006.1, read as the reverse complement.
CGAACTCATGAGTATCGTCAGATTGTGCGTCTTGAGCGATTTGAGTATCTCTCTTATCTCGACCATTCCGCGCGGATCGAGTCCGGACGTCGGTTCATCCAAAATTATTACCGACGGGTCCGTGAGCAGTGCCTGACCGAGCGCAATGCGTTGTCTCATTCCCTTGGAGAATGTTCCGATGCGTTTGTCGGCCCATTCCTCCATTTTCATCTTCTCCAGCATTTCGGGTATGCTCGATGAAAGGGATTCCTTGCTCATTCCGTTTATCCTGCCGATGTACGTCATCGTCTCGACCGGCGTAAGATATGAATAGAATTCCGGAGTCTCAACGACCGTGCCGACGTTCATCAACGCGTCTTTTGCATTTTTTGTAACGTCGATGCCGTTAAGATATGCGGAACCGGAAGATGCGCGTATCAGGTTCGTCAGGATCTTCAGCGTTGTACTTTTACCTGCACCGTTGGGTCCGAGAAAACCTGTGAAACTGTTTTTCTTAACAGAAAGCGTAAGGTCGTTCACTGCTGTGAAAGCTCCGTACGTTTTTGACAGGTTCTCGATCACAATTGGGTTATCTGAATCAGAAATGTTTCCCACCTCTGCTACGGGAAATGTGTATTCGTTTAAAACCTTTTGACCGTTAATATACAAAAGCGGTAAAGAATGGGGTCGGGAGGGAGATTTGAACTCCCGTATGCGGATCTGCAGTCCGCCACAGAGCCCCTATGTTACCCCGACACTGACAGCGTCAATCTTTGGTATCCTATTTCAACTTTCCGCATTTTTTGATCTCGCAAAGCATCCTGAGCGCAGCCTCTGAATGACGGTAAGAATAATAACCGAATCGCGTATGTGTGAACGCATGCATTGCAAAGATGTGTCCGTAAGAGATGTTGATGTCCGTCTTACAGAAGAGAACATCAGCATCCTTATGTCAGACTGGAAAGCTTATACAAGAGCGGAATTCGTCATACTTCGCAACGGGAGCGATCACGCCGTCGTCAGATTGATGAAAGAAGAGGGAGTGAACCTCTTCAAGAAAGTGATCGATTTTGAGATCGTCTCTCTTCCCGAGAACACGGTCTTCACAGATATTCCGGAAGCAGACGTTGTCAACGTTCCGGCGTTGGCGTCGGTACAGAACGCGTTTCCCGGTAAAACGGTTGTCGTGAGAGGTATGTTCTCCCATATGAGCTTCGTCAGTAATATGAACGTCATGCGATTGAATGTCGCGGACACTGTTCCGCCGTCGCCTTCAAAGCTCGGAACTTTGGTCAGGCGAGCGTTGTCAACCGGCTTCATTGAACATCCGATCATTGTCAGCGACATCATTCTGGACATAACGGAAAGGATAGCGGAGGTCAGAACGGAAGCGGTGATGTTCCCTTGCAGAGTATCCGGCCTCACTGCCGGCGTACCGACATATTTCTTGGATGAATCTCCGCATCTGGATCATGACGTTACGCTTATAGGCTGCGACCTCTCGAAACGTATATTCTTATCGCTTTACAAACGCGATACGGAATTTGTGAACGTATGTCCGGCGGACCATATAACCGACGAAAATGTAAAAACAATAGTGAAATGCTGCAAGATCGCTAAAGGGCATTTGATAGAAGGTAACATTGCAAAGGTCCCGTGGGGTGCGACCGTTCCCGAGATCGTTGACGCGGTTAACGATCTGTTCTCGTAGACGCTCTCCGCCCGCGGTTCATCGCTTTGTATCCTTCGTCTGTTTTTCCGGATCCGCATAATAATTCGCCGAGCGCGTACCATGCGTCAGCGTCTTCCTGATTCTCTTCCAGATAGGATTCCAGATAATGTATCGCTTCAGCATCCTTGCCTGCGTCCGATAACATTTTGGATCTGCGCGAACCGTACAGACTTTCTTCAATGGCCCGCTGCATTTCTCTTTCCGCTCTCTTTCTCAATACGGTGACGGAATTGTCCGATATCCACGGGTACCTTCTTTGGATCATTGAAAAATATTCGTCCGAGGATTCATTCAGTTTGGATGTTCCTGTGACGAATATGCCGTATGGTAAATTCAGCGCGAGGGAACCGTGCTCTACACGAAGCGTTTTGGTCATGGTCACAGATCTATCTTTATTCCGGACGGGTCGCGTTTGGATCTTCCGAATTCCTTCAGCATCGGTATCTGTTCGTTGCGGAACACCGGTCCGTCCGCGCAGACGCGCATCCCGTCCATGACGCACGATCCGCAGAGTCCGATGCCGCATTTCATGTACCTTTCCAGCGATAACTGATATTTTATATTCAGTTCGTCGCATGCTTTGTGAATGTGATAAAGCATTATCTCGGGGCCGCAGGCGATTATCATATCATATTCTTTTTCTGTAATTCTTTCTTTCATCAGCTGGACCGCGTTGCCTTTGAATCCGTGAGTACCGTCATCGGTGGACACCCATACGTTCTTCGAATGTCTTCGGGCCTCCTGCTCCATTATTATCTCGTCCTTGCTTTTTGCGCCTATGATCATGTCCGCACCCGTTTCTCGTACGGCGGGCATTACTGCCGCGACACCTACGCCGCCTCCCACGACGAGTAATCTTTCATTCTCATTTATCGAGAAACCGTTCCCGTACGGGCCTCTTATTCCCATGATGTCGCCTTCTTTCAATTTATGTATTGCGGCAGTGGCCTCGCCGATCGCCTTCACGGTTATGCTCTTCACATCCTTCGTTGATGATACGGACATCGGGATCTCATCGATCCCGGGTATCCATATCATAACGAATTGTCCTGTCCTCACATTTTTGTTCCACACGAACTCGAATGTCTTCGTATCCTTGGATTCCGTTCTGTATGAGATTATCCTGACAACATCACTCATGCGCGGCACCTGCCATTTTCTTTATCGATGAATAGCCGAACTCTTTCATGAATCTCGTGAGACCATTGTTTATCTGTTCGAAGATATTGATATCCGAAACCACTGCGCTGCCAACCTGGAATGCCGATGCACCCGCCATTATGTACTCGGCGGCATCACTCCAGCTGCATATCCCGCCGACGCCTATAAGCGGTATGTCCAGTTCCCTGTACAGATCATACACCGCCCTGACGCCTACGGGTTTTATCGCCGGTCCGGAAAGACCTCCGAACCGATTGCTCAGCACGGGTCTTGCGAATTCCGGGGATATTACCATCGCCTTCAGCGTGTTTATCGCCACCACCGCATCACCGCCGGCCTCCTGTACCGTTTTTCCTATCTTCGTGAGTATGTGCGTGTTCGGCGTGAGCTTTGCAAAAACAGGTATTCTCACTGAATCCTTTACTTCGGAGACGATCTTATGCACAATATCGGCGTCGGTACCCACTTCCATACCGTAACCTTCGGCGTGCGGGCACGAGAGATTAAGTTCAACGGCCGATGCGCCGTATATCTCCATTTTTTTCGCAAGTTCGGCGAACTCTGCGGCCGATGACGCAAATATTGAACCGATTATCATTCCCGCTTTCGTTGCGGTCTCCATCTCTTCTTTGAATCCGTTTATACCGGGGCCGGGTAATCCCATGGCGTTCACGTAACCGTACGGCAATTCAATGAATGACGGATTCATGTGGCCGCTGCGTTTCACTGAACCTATTGATTTCGTTACAACTGCGCCTGCTCCGGAATTGAGCATCCTGACCATCGAGTCTCCGGTCTCATCCATTATACCGGATGCCGCCATGCCCGGATTTTTAAGTTTAAGCGGACCAATGTAAGTTTCCAACGGATTCATCCGCTTCCGTAATCCGCATCAAAGATAAAACCGATTTGCTTCGGATCACCAGAAATAGCAAAAACAGGTACGGTGTTGCGGTTCCTATGAACGTATCACAGATACGCAGGGATTTTCCGATCTTCGCGAAAAGCGATGCGGTCTATTTGGACAGTGCCTGTCAGACACTCAGACCGTACAGCGTCATAGATTCGATAATATCATATTACACGGATTTTCCCGCGTGCGGAGGCAGAAGCGTACATTCGATGGCGTCGAAGGTGTCGATGAGCGTAGACGAATCACGTGCCGTCGCGGCGTCGTTCTTCGGATGTAAGGACGCCGACAGCTTCATTTTCACAAAAAATTGCACCGAAGGCATGAACATAGTTGCCAAAGGCTTCGGCCTCAGGAAAGGAGATGTTGTCATTACCACGGATCTGGAGCACAATTCGAACCATGCCCAGTGGGTGGATATGGTCTCCGGCACAGGTATAAGAAGGAAGATAACGAAGACGACCGAGAACGGAGAGTTTGATATCGAGGCGTTTAAAAAAGATGTGTCAGATGGAGTTAAACTTGTGTCGATGATGCATACGAGCAACGTTACCGGTTCCTCGATGCCTGTGAAAGAAATTATTGAGATAGCTCATGACAGGGGCGCAGCCGTTCTCATAGACGGCGCACAGGCGGCTCCGCATATGCCCGTCGATTTAAAAGAATTGGATGTTGACTTTTACGCGGCGTCCGTTCACAAGATGCTCGGACCTTCCGGAATGGGGATACTGTACGGAAAGGAGGAACGTTTGAAAGATCTTAGACCGCTTATGCACGGAGGAGGGACCGTCGGTCTTGCCACATACGATTCCGTGAAGACCACGCCGCATCCGGACAAGTTCGAAGCCGGACTTATGGACTATGCGGGAATAATAGGAACTGCCGCCGCACTGAAGTATCTTATGAAGATAGGAATGAAGAATGTGGAAGAACATGAGCTCAGGCTGCAGAAGCTGATAGACAGCGAATTGCAGGACGTTCGCCCGCTGAGCATCATAGGTCCTGCGGACCCGATGAAACGCGGCGGAATATTCTCATTCAACATCAGAGGCATGAACTCCCATGATACTGCTATGATGCTTGACAACGTTAACATAATGATAAGATCGGGGATGCACTGCGCGCATCCTTTCTTTGTATCCCGCGGCATTGACGGGTGTGCGAGAGCGTCACTCTACATTTACAACAATGACGACGACGTTCTGAGATTCACGGCGGCGGTGAAGAAACTCGCTTCATCGTTCTCGAAGTGATCACGCAAGTCTTTCGAAAATAACCGCGTCAGCGCATTTGCTTATCCTGACAATGTCTCCGTATCCGAATGTGTCTTCTTCCGATATCATCGTGACGCGGGTCCAGCTTCTGTATTCGCCGTTTTCCGTCGTCAGGGTCAGCCGCCGGTCTCTGATCTCAATGTATGACTGTACGGGCAGAATATCGCTCATGTTTATCGTCATGCACTCCATCTCCGAATAATAGAAGCAGTCTATCAGCGAGGCGATGTCATACGATGCATCGGATTCCATGTTCGCTATCTGTTTTTCATACATACCCGTGACCGGTACGACGACCGCAGCCAGAAGGATCAGGCCGCATACGCCCATGCATACTCTTGATAATGTGAATTCCATCATACGACATTCACCGAAACCGCAGGACCGCCGTTCACCGTGCAGCTTGTTATCAGTAACATCACGGAACCTGAGAGCACCAGATTGTCGGTAACAAATTGTACGGGCGGTCTTTCCATGTATCTTATTCCGGTCTCGCGGCCTTTGAATGTCATTTTCACGCAATAACCTGCGGACCCGCTGCCTCCCGGTATCGATATCTCACAGCCGTCCGGTATTGTTATCGATACCGTACGGGAACTCCCTATGCCTGAATAGTGAACTGCCGCAACGGCATTGAATATCTCGTTCACCTCTCCGTTCATGACCAGCGTCGCGTTCTTCGACTCCCCTCTTTCCACCGCATCCGCCAGAAGCGGAAGCGATAATGATATCACTAACACTACCACCATGAGTTTGATGGGCATATCGATAACACCTTTCCTTCCGAAATTCAAGCGATCACCGCCGCCTTTGTTGCGGAGTTCGAACCGTAACCCGGTTTGGATACGTGTATCGTAATGAATCCAAGATTTTGACCGTGTAATGAGATGTGCATATCACTGAACTCAACGTAACCGTGTGCGTCCGTTGTTCCGTAGACTGTGCCTCCGGTGCTAGTGCTGACGCTGCATCCGCTCAGCACCACGGTCGCTCCGGCGAGCCCGTTGCCGTTCTGGTCGGTCACGTATACTCTCAGGTATCCTGAATCGGTGTACCGTGATTCACTGTTCAGAACTATATCATCGGAATCCACGTGCACCGATCCTATCTGATCGGGTAATTCCAACGCTCCCATCCATCCGATGATCACTGCGGTCCCGAGCGTTGCCGTCAGTATTATGATCATAAGATAGAGGGGCATCCCTTCGATGCCTCCGCTCTTGTCCGTTCTTAGTCTTCTTGCGCTTCGGAAAATCCTCATGTGGAGACAGTTGCCTTTCGGACGGATATAAACATTATACTACAGTTAAATTAACACCTTGTTCACGCCTCATTGACATTCGGTCCGAAAACGCACATAAACCCGTTTAAACAAAAGGTATTTAAATAGCTTTTAAATACAGACCGCCTAGGTGAATTGTATGGCAAATAAGAACATAGAGAACGTTGTCGCATCAACATCACTCGGTCAGGAGTTGGACCTGAATGCGATAGAGATCGCATTGGACGGTGCTGAATATAATCCTCAGCAGTTCCCCGGTCTTGTTTACAGACTCAAGGAACCGAAGACCGCCACGCTTTTGTTCAGAAGCGGAAAGGTCGTGTGCACGGGTGCGAAAAGTCTCGATGACGTGAAGGTCGCCATCGGCAAGGTTGCAAAGGACCTTGAGAAAGCGAACATACACATCAAGATCGAACCTAACATAGAGGTGCAGAACATAGTTGCATCGTCCGACCTGGAACAGGAGATCAACCTCAACACTGTTGCCATAACCCTCGGCCTTGAGAAGGTCGAGTACGAGCCGGAGCAGTTTCCGGGCCTCGTTTACAGATTGGACGAGCCGAAGGTCGTCGTGCTTCTCTTCGGATCGGGTAAAATGGTATGCACCGGTGCAAAGGTCCCCGGTGACGTTGTACGCGCTGTTGACAAAATAGCGGCGGAACTCAGGGCTGCCGGTCTGATGATGTGATCGTCTTTTTTTAAAAACTTCTTCAATCTCATGTTTTTTAAATGAATGGAATATGAAAGAAGGTTTTTACGCATACTCGGAGATACGGACGGGACGGCCATGCTTTACGACAACATCCTCGGAACGATCGGCAACACTCCCGTGATAAAACTGAATGCGGCCGTATCAGAGGACGACGCGGAAGTTTACGCTAAGATGGAGAGCTTCAACCCGTCCGGTTCTGTGAAGGACCGGGCGTCGATATCAATGATACGGGACGCGGAATCGAAAGGACTTCTGAAAAAAGGATACGCGATAGTTGAACCGACCTCGGGCAACACCGGCATCGGAATATCAATGGCCGCGGCCGTTCTGGGATATAAGGCGATAATAACAATGCCCGATTCCATGAGCCCGGAGCGTGTGCAGATCATGCGTTCCTACGGCGCCGAGATAATAATGACGCCGGGTTCGGAAGGAATGACCGCCGCCGTGAGGAAAGCGGAAGAGATCGTTGCAAAAGGTAAGGCATTCATGCCGCAGCAGTTCAATAACCATGCGAACGTCATGGCGCATTATCTCGGCACCGCAAGGGAGATACTGCAGGACGTACCGGACGTCAATGCGGTGGTCGCAGGAATAGGGACCGGGGGCACCGCAACCGGCATAGGTATGGGATTGAGGAACTTTGCGCCGGATGTGAAGATGATCGGCGTAGAACCGTATGAAAGTCCCCTTCTGACCAAAGGGATACACGGAAAGCACATGATACAGGGGATCGGCGCCAATTTCGTTCCCGGTGTTCTGAATAGGGAATATATTGACGAGATATTGACGATAAAGGAAAAAGACGCCGTCAGAATGACAAAACGCCTTGCGAAGGAAGAAGGTCTGCTTGTCGGTATATCATCCGGAGCATCGGTCTCCGCCGCCTTGAAGATCGCAAAAAGATACGGCCCGGGGAAGAAGATCGTTGTCATACTTGCAGACAGCGGCGAAAGATATATGAGCACAGGAATATTCGATTGAGTGTTTCTATGAAGATAAACCGCGAAGACCTTGAGGCCGTACTTAAAAGAGATCCGGCGATAATAGACGAGAGCGACGCCCTGAACTATCACGCGGGATTGCACGCGGTCGCCATGTACAGGGAAAGCCATGAACTTTGGCTCAGAGGTGAATATTCAAGAGCAAGGGCGCTGAACTATGAAGCGCATACGATAACCGGCGCGGACATACACCCGGCCGCCCGCATAGGAAAGGATTTCTTCATCGATCATGCGACCGGCGTTGTGATCGGCGAAACGGCGGTGATCGGAGACCATGTGTCGATATATCAGGGCGTAACACTCGGAGGAGTCTCGTTCGAAAAGGGAAAGAGACATCCGACCGTAGGGGACCGTGTCGTCATAGGCGCGAACGCCACCATACTCGGTAATATAAAAATAGGCAACAACGTTAGGGTCGGCGCCGGATCAGTGGTCCTGAACGATGTTCCGGATGATTCCACCGTGGTAGGAGTTCCGGGAAAGGTGGTCAAGCAGGGAGGACTTAAAGTGGGCCACGACCTTGAGCACGGTGATCTCCCTGATCCGGTAAGGGATGCGCTCGCAGCGATGGAATCCGAGATACGGAAGCTCAGAAAGGAGATCGACGATCTGAAAAGGAAATAACGAATGCTTAGAGAACCAAGTTTATCACGAACACTCCGCCCGTGTGTCCCGACCTGTCGATTTTGAAGGTTTCCGTTGAAGTGGTTCCGTCAGCATTGACGAGCGTCAACGAGAGTTCATGATTCCCTGATGATACGTTTCGATCAAACGGAAGGTTTCCGTTCCATATGACAGTGTTGTTCACAGGCATGTCGAAAGCGTACCAGCCGTCTATCGATGCTACCGCATATACCGCGTCAGATGAGCTTATGTCAACCGTAAGCTCGGAATTGACCATTAAAGGAGTGTGGTCGTTCGTTCCGTGCCTGTATCCTCCGTCATATGCATCGTTTACCATCAGATACGCCATTGCTACCATTGCAAATGAAAAAAGAGCAAGGCAAACTATCGCAAATTTGGCAACATTCCCGTTTTGTTTTGATCCTTGACTCATTTACGGCCTCCTTTACATTGAAATGTCAATTACCAGCGATCCGCCCGAGGGCGTTTGTTTCGACGCATCGATCGTTACCGCGTTCGAGGTCACGGTCCCGTCCGCATGTATGAACGTCATGGACATCATGTGCTCGTGGCGAGCGATGTTCGCATCGAACGGAACCCTTCCTTCAAAGGCGACAGCACCGTTATTGACGGCCGCATCGAAAACATGCCATCCGTCGATGAACACGACTGCGTATACAGCATCGATGTTGCTGATCCTGATGTCGACGTTCACCATGTATGATTCGGCTTTTCCCATTGACAGAGCGGCCATTGTCAGAAGTATCAGAGCGGCTGCCAGAGCCGTTATCACAACGATCTCCCTGTATCGTTCGTCGATCAATTTCCTTATGGCGCTCAAGTTGTCTGATCTCCTCGGCGTTGAATAGTGTGTTGGTTGTTAAACTTTATCCCGGAACATGTTGGCATCCGCATACGATCGCGCCCGTGTTCATACACTTCATGTCCTGGCGGCGCATCAATCAATGAACATTTATACCTGTACAAAATGCATGAACTGTTCCATATGCCGGTCACGATACATAACACATTGACCAATAAGAAGGAGAAGTTCATACCGATCAATGACGGAAAGGTAAGCATGTACATATGCGGCGTCACTGTTTACGACGATATACACATGGGTCACGCAAGGAGCATGATCGTATTCGACATGGTTGCCAAATATCTCAGATATGCGGGATACGATGTGAAACACGTAACAAATTTCACGGACGTTGATGATAAGATAATAAACAGGGCCAACGAAGAAGGCGTGGACCCGCTGGAACTGTCTGCCGGATACATAGACAGATATTTTGAGGAATCAGATTCGATAGGAGTCAGCCGCGCGAACGCCTACCCGAAGGCGAGCGAGAGCATGGACGACATAATCGAAATGATCGAAGAGATAATAAACGCGGGGTTCGGATATGCGACCGATGACGGAAGCGTCTATTTCTCCGTTGACAAGGTCAAAGACTACGGAAGACTGACAAAGCAGAAACTTGAGAACATGGAATCGTCCGGCCGTGTTGCCATGGACGAGCAGAAAAGGAATCCGATGGACTTCGCCGTCTGGAAAGCGGCGAAACCCGGTGAGATACACTGGAATTCACCGTGGGGTAAAGGAAGACCGGGCTGGCATATCGAATGTTCGGCCATGATACGCCGCCATTTGGGCGATATGATCGACATACACGGCGGCGGAAATGATCTTGTGTTCCCGCACCATGAGAACGAGATACTGCAAACTGAAGCGGTAACAGGAAAACCATTGGCGAAATATTGGATGCACAACGGGATGCTACAGGTGAAAGGAGAGAAGATGAGCAAATCATCCGGTAATTTCTTCAGAGTTAAAGAGGTCCTTTCAAAGTATGACAAGTATACTGTGCGCTACTATTTCCTGAACACGCACTACCGCGGTCCGCTGATTTACAGCGAAGAGGTCATGGAAGAAGCGACAGCGAGCCTCAAAAGATTATGGAACAATTACTCTGAATTAAAATCGTACGTGAAAGATGCGCAAGGATCGGATGATCTTTCCGCTCTGATCGAAAAAACGAAAAAAGAGTTCATTGAGAACATGAATGACGATTTCAACACACGCGGCGCAATGAGCTCTGTGTTTCAGATGGTAAGGGAAACGAACAAAGCGATGTCGGAACGTACGCTCAGCAGGAAAGGAGCGGAAGATACGATCTCGCTGCTTGAGGAATTCGACCGCATATTCGGCATACTTCCCAACGATACATCAAACGATTCGCTGGATTCCGTCATGAATATAATCATTGACATAAGATCCGAACTCAGGAAACGCAAACTGTTCGATCTTACCGATATGATAAGGGACAAGCTGAACGATGCAGGAATAAAGATAGAAGATTCTGCGGAAGGCGCCAAATGGAAGAAGATCTGATAAGAAAGAAAACGCAGCTGATACTGGGCGGCGACGTCCTTCTGCCTGCCGGATACAAGATGCCGTACCGCATATCGCGATCCACGGCAGGTCCGGGAGCGGGGAAGCGTTCCGCCGTGTTCTCATTCGGCGGGATGCGCGTCAAAAAGGGAATATCATATGACGCCGGCGAGTTTGAACTCACGGACAATGACGGAATGTTATCGATGACCAGGAACGGGGAACCGTTTCTGAACGGTATTGAAATAAAACCCGTTGTCTTCCATTCCCCGGAGCAGGCATTCTTCAATCTGGATCAGAGATGTAAATACAATTGCAAATTCTGCACATCACCGTTGCTAAAAGAAGATGTCACAAAAACCCTTACCGATGAGAAGATAGTTGAGATGATCAGGAACGCCACGGAAGAACAGAATGTTCTCTCCGTCGCGTTGACATCCGGCGTTGCGGAAAGTGTTAATGATACCGTAGACAGAATGGTCTCTTGCGTTAAAGCGATACGCGGTGAATTCCCAAAAATACCGATAGGCGTTGAACCGTATGCTGATTCCGAGGTCCAAATAAAAAAATTGAAGGACGCCGGCGCCACGGAGATGAAGATAAACCTGGAGACGCCGAGGAAAGATATCTTCGAGATGATCTGTCCTGAACTGAATTATGATCGGATACTGAAAATGCTTCGTTATTCCGTGGAGATATTCGGCCGCGGAAAGGTAACCACGAATTTGATAACGGGCATAGGTGAAACTGACGACGATCTCGCGGAATGCATGGAAATGCTTGCATCGTTCGGCTGTGCGGCCGGGTTAAGGGCGATAAGGCTGAACGATCTGAACCGTGAGAACATGGAAAATGCGGGCGTCGTATTCAATATGACCGAAGAGAGAATGATAAGGCTTGTGCACCTTCAGAAAAAGATATTTTTTGATAACGGCCTGACAACGCGCACGTTCGATACCATGTGCTTCGAATGCGGATGCTGCGACCTCGTTCCGTTCAGAGACCTTTAAGTAAAAATGAATATGGGTTCCGAACGTTTCATTTTTTACGTTCATTCAGAAGGCCGGTCAATTCGCATGCCTTGCACTCCTTTCCAAGAGTGGGTTCACCGCATACACATTTTTTTAGCGTCGCTGGCTTAACGGACGAAGAGAGCATCGGAAGCAGCTGATCGTACGACGATATTATACTGTGCCTGGTTCCCGGAGAACGCGTCTCAAGTTCGCCGATGACGTTACGGTACTGATTCCTCAGCGCCTCATCGGAATACGGACATATCCCGTTATGGAATGGGATCCCGGTGACCATCGCATATAATAAGGATTCATTCTCAGGGATCATCCTCAGCGGCTGTATACGCGGTATGAGGTCCGGCTGCACTTTCTTATGGGGGCCCATCCTTGCCAGCCGCTCTATATCCCCTCTGGTGAAATTCATCATTACGGATTGCGCCGTATCATCCAGGTTCAGACCGGTCGCCAGATACGTTGCTCCTATTCTCCTTGCGACATCGTTCATAGCGTTGCGCCTGAAGACACCGCAGTATGTGCACGGGCTGCTGTCTCCCGAAAGCGGCGCAGCCTCATCCATCGTTATGCCGAATCTGTCTGAGAACGAACATTCGTTATATTTTATCTCATGATCGGAACAGAATCCTTTGACCACGTCAATGCTGTCCTTCCTGTAGCCTTCTATGCCCTCGTCTATCGTTATGCATTGTATTTCGATGTCACGGCGTTCACCCAGTATCGTGTGCAGCAGATGCAGCGTCACCATGCTGTCCTTCCCTCCGGACACCGCAACTCCCATCACATCTCCGGAACGTAAGTTCACTTGCCTGCGTATCTCTTTCTTGACGCGTTTCTCAACGAACTTCATGAAATGTTCCGAACACAGATGCGTACCGTTGTACCGTATGTACGTGACCGCTTCATGACCGCATATATCGCATTTCACGCTCCGCAGAGTGTTTGATCATTAAAAAAGGAATACGGTGCTGAATGAGACCATTACATTATTCCGCGGACGGATGAACGGAAAAAGGAAATGATTGAAGCGAAGCCGCTTCAAGGTTTTGTCTTCGTTATTCCTATGATGATGTCTTTCCCTTGCACATCCCATGTTCTCACGTCGTCGCCTGCCGGCGCATCGGTGAATATCATGCTGTCTGCGCGTACCTCATTCGATATGTGCGTCTTCCAGATCTCGAAGAATCTCGTCAGTTCCGGTTCGGCTGAAACGCTGCACTTTATGTATTGTTCAACGTCAAGTTTCATATCTTTGCGCATTTGCTGTATCCTTCGTATCAGTTCCCTTGCATAACCTTCCGCTTCGATATCCTCGGTCAGTTCGAAATCTATGCATATGTTCCCCGGTCCGAACGAGACTTTTGACACATTCGTGTTCTCTGTGCATCCGCATTCCGAGTTTGCGTCCAGATAACTTATCGTTTTTATGTTGCCCTGCTGCGCCAGAACGTGGTCGAACATTTTTACAGATGCGTTCACTTCATTCGATTCCCCGTGAACGGTCACCGATCTCAAAGGCCATCTGAGCTTCACATTTTTCTTCTGCTTTTCGGACGCTATTACATCAACGATGTCCTGAATGAGCTTCATACTGTGCTCAAGGTCGTCGCGTATCAGCTTTTCGTTATATGTAGGCCATCGTTCCATATGTACGGAATCGTTCGGTCCGCCCATATGTCTGTACACTTCCTCGGCTATGTGCGGACACAGCGGCGCGATGGTCAGTGCGGTGCTCATCACCGCATAATGGAGTACGAAGTACGACGCGTTCTTATCTTTCTCCGCATTTTCGTCCTCCGACCACGTCCTGTCCCTTACCAGGCGCACATACCATCTTGAAAGGTCTTCCATGATGTAGTCTTCCAATGCGCGTCCGACCTTGTGCAGATTGCGGGATTCCATGTTCTCGGTGACCTCGCGCTTCATGCGTTCGGTCTTCGATATCATCCACAGGTCCTCGTCTCTGAAGTGTTCCTTCATTGATCCGAATGTATTGCCGCTCGGATCGTAATTGTCTATGTTCATGTACGTTGAAGCAAAATTCACAACGTTCCAATATGTGTTCAGAACCTTTCTCGCATTCTTCGGACCGTCCTTCTGGAATGCCGTGTCCTCCCACGGGGAATTCACTCTTGTAACGTATAATCTCAATGAATCGGCGCCGGTCTCCTTGATTATGTCAAGAGGCTCTATGACATTGCCTTTGCTCTTGCTCATCTTCTGCCCTTTGGGATCGAGTACCCAGCCGTGCATCAGAACCTCATCGAACGGCGCCCTGTCAAATGATATTACTCCCGCGGCCAGCTGAGAATAGAACCATCCTCTCGTCTGGTCGTGCGCTTCCGTTATGAATCTTCCGGGCCACCATTTTTTGAATTCCGTGTCGTTCGAAGGATAACCGAGCGTTGCCCATCCCGCGACGCCGGAATCGAACCATACGTCTAGCACATCTTTTATTCGGTTCATTGTGCCCGCGCATTTCAGGCATTTGAACGTGATCTCGTCGATCCACGGTCTGTGAGTGTCCATGCCTTCTTTGTATCCTTTGCCTTCTTTCAGTTCCTTGTATGTTCCGACGACACGTTTCTCTCCGCATCCGCACACCCAGACGGGTATCGGTATGCCCCAGTATCTTTGACGCGATATGCACCAGTCCCTTGCGCCTTCCACCCAATTCTTCTCTCGTGATGAACCGGCCCAGTCGGGCACCCATTTCACTCTGTCTATCTCGTTCATCATCCTGTCCTTGATGTCGGTCACTTTGATGAACCATTGATCCGTGTTCCTGTATATTATGGGAGATTTGCATCTCCAGCAATGTCCGTATCTGTGTTTTATCTTCGATGAGTTGAATAATACCTCTTTTTCATCCAGATACTTTATTATTTCGGGGTTTGCGGATCGTACCTTTTGATTTGCCATCAGAGGGAACGCGTCGGTGAACCGTCCCGCTTCGCTTACCGGGCAGAATGGTTCCAGAGCATATTTTTTTCCGGTCTCGTAATCATCCGGGCCGAATCCCGGTGCCGTGTGAACCAACCCGGTATTTCCGGATTCCACATAATCCGCCAGCACTACTTTGTGCAGCCATTCGCTTTTTTTCAGGAATCTTTCCTCTATTTTGAAAGGAGGTGTGTATTCAAGGCCTTCCATTTCCCTGCCTTTCATCTTTTTGATTATTTTCACATTCTCGTATCCGCCCAGTTTTACCGCCTTCTCCGTTTCGGATGCGATCATGATCACCGTTTCCTTTCCCTCCTTTCCTGAAAATTCCGCAACCGCATACTCCATATCGGGGTGTGCCGCCACCGCCATGTTCGACGGCAGCGTCCACGGAGTGGTCGTCCATATCAGTAACGATGAACGGTCGTTCTTAAGCGGGAAGCGCACCATCACCGAAGGATCGTCCTCGTCCCAATATTCTATCTCCGCTTCCGCCAAGGCCGTTTCGCATCTCGGGCACCATGTGAGCACCCGGTTGGCCGACTCCAGAAGTCCTTTCTCATGTGCTTTGGAGATGGTCCACCATGCCGCCTCTATGTAGTCCGGTCTTATGGTAAGGTACGGATCATCCCAATCCATCCAGACTCCCAGCTGTTTGAACTGTTCAGTCATACTTTCATGAAGTTCCAGCGCGAATTCCCTGCACGTTCCGATGAACTTGTCTATTCCGTATTCTTCGATGTCCTTCTTTGATCTGAGGCCTACTTTCTTCTCCACCTGCACCTCTATCGGAAGTCCGTGCATGTCATATCCCGGTTGATCCCGGACATTGAACCCTTTCATCCTCCAATATCTTATCAGGATGTCCTTGATGGTCTTGTTCATCGCGGTACCGAGATGGATCGATCCGGTCGTGTAAGGAGGACCGTCAAGAAAATAGAAACGTTCTCCGTTCTCTCTCAGCTTCTTCGTTCTTTCGTAAGCGTTCTCCGATATCCAGAATTCTTGGATCTCTTTTTCAATAACATGTGCATCATAACTCACACGGACCTGCTTTATCATCGCTCATCCTTCCCGGAGGGATCATCTTGCCCTGCCTTCTGACCGCAATGCGTAATCAATATAAACATTCTGTCACGCCGCTGATGTTGATTCCGATAACGGAATTGTATGCGTCATCACGATCGTCGGATCATTTCCATGAATCGAAAAGAGAACGCTGTTTTTTCCTTGCGTCCTCCGCTTTCCTTGAAGCTTCTATCCTATCGATGACCGATGCGACGCGTTCCTTTGAGAAATCATGCTGTTCGCACATCAGTTCGTGAACTTTATCGCGGTCTATGTCCTTTGCGTTCAGATCATAATCATCGGAATAATCGTTTCCGAGAAAGATGTTCCTTATCTCCTGATAATATTCTATCTCTTCGCCGAGATGTTTCATCACGTTTTCGATGTCTCCGTGCGTTTTTATCAGTTTCAATCCTTTTTTCGGACCTATTCCCGCGACGCCGGGATTGAAATCCGTGCCCATGAGTATGCACACATCCACCAATTGTTCCCTTGTTATTTCAAGTTCGGATAGGAATGAGCTGCATTCTATCAATTCTATTTTAACGTCCTTGTACTGATCCCTTCCGGGTATCTTTCTCCTTCCGGTTATTGTCATATTTCTGACGAGCACCGGAGCGCCGAACAATACGGAATCAAAATCCTGCGACGCCGACGCCCAGACGTCGCCTTTCGAGCACATGTATGCGGCCTGCGCCTCACCGTCGCTCGGTGCATCTATCACCGGCATACCGAGGTGTTTGAGCAGCAGTTTCGATGATTCTTTTATATCATCTGTCATCCTGGACGTCTGTTGCGCTTTGGAGAAGGCCTTTTTAAGATCTCCTTCTTCCTTTGCTTCTTCCCATTCCTTCTCCGCTTTGTCGCGTCTGGACCTGCGTTCCATTATCGTATTCATCTTCAGTTCATGCGGAACTCCGTCAAAAACGAACGAAGGTGATATTCCCGCCTCAATGAGATTTGCCGTTCTGTAAAGTATGCCCGACAGATGCGATGTGACCCTTCCCTGCATATCCGTCAGCGGGGATCCGTCCGGTTGTCTTATTATTGATAAAAACTGATATATTGTGTTATACGCGTCGATCGCAACGGTCTTTCCTTTGAGGTCTGTCAGTTCAAGGTTTTTCGGTTCTGTTAAGCCGGTGAGGTTTACCCCCATGTTATCACCGCATCATTCGTTATCGTAACCGTAGGTCGTGATCAGTATTATCAGAATGAACATCCAAACGCCGATGGCGATCGTCACCACAAGGTTGACGTTCGCCAATATGCTGACCGCGAACGCAAAAACCGAGATCAGCAGTATGAATACCAGAAGTTTGATCTTGTCACCGCCGAATAGCATGCATCTCCCAATCCGCACGGAGTAATTAAACTTTCTTGAATAAAGACGATACCTTCGCAAGGTATGTGTTAACATTGATCGGCGTTCAGGGCCGATATGTTTCAAATGACTTCCAAATTTTGATCTCGGCGGCCATGTCCGCAAGTGAGAACAGGGCGCTGCCTGCCGCCAATACGGTTGCGCCCGCTTTGACGCATATTTCACCGGTGCCGCGGTTTATGCCGCCGTCCACCGCGATCTCGATGTTCAAACGGTTATCGTCAATGAATTTCCTCGCCTGCGTTATCTTTTGGACGCATTCCTCTCTGAACGCCTGCCCGCCGAACCCCGGCTGTACGGTCATTATCAGGAGCAAGTCAACTTTGTCCATGTATTCCTCGATCGTGCGGAACGGAGTTCCCGGATTGATCGATATGCCCGGCGACCTACCCAGTTCGCGGATCTTTTTGATCGCATCGTTTAAATTTCCTTCCGATTCCGCATGCACCGTTATCATGTCCGCACCGGCGTCGGAGAAATCCTTCACGTATCTTACGGGATCTTCGATCATCAGATGCACGTCGAACGGTATCTTCGATAACGGCCTCAGCGCTTTTATCACCGACGGTCCGATCGTGATGTTCGGAACGAACATACCGTCCATTACGTCTATGTGTATCCAATCCGCACCGGCGTTCTCCGCCCGTTTCAATTCCTCTCCGAGACGTGAAAAATCTGCGGACAGCATCGACGGGGACACTTTTATCATGACCATGTGTATAAACTCTTTGAATTTAATCTTTAAACATGCCCGGTGACCAAACGGTAAAGTAATAATATTGTCACGCCATGGTTGTGATCATGACATCAGGCAGCGGAACGAAGATATGCGACATATCGGGATGTTCCAAAGAAGCGGAAAGGTCCATCAGTCTGAAAAAGGTGAAAGAAACAAAACTTTCTGTCAAACCCGAATGCACAAGATCGGCCAATCTTTGCAAGGAACATTACCGCGAGTTCAAAAAGGAAACGAAGAAGGACAGAAAGTTTGAAAAACTCGGGTACTGAGATGGTTGATATTCTTTTTGCGGGAACGGGTGCGAGTGTTCCTTCCAGAGAACGTTCCCTGCCCTGTGTTGCCGTCAGGATCGGAAAGGAGATCGTTCTTTTCGATTGCGGAGAGGGTTCCCAGCGCCAATTGATGATATCTCCTTTCTCGTTCATGAAAATAAAAGCGATATTCGTGTCGCACCTGCACGGAGATCATTTTCTTGGGATTCCGGGGTTACTGCAGACGATGGACATGTCCGGCCGCAAGGACGGGATACTCTTGGTCGGTCCGAAAGGATTCGGGGATGTTATCAAACGTTTAACGGAAACATGCGGCAGCGTCACATATAACGTGAATATAACGGAAGCATCGGACGGCGATGAATTTGAATTCAAAGAGTTTGCTGTGAAGGTGTTCGAAGTGAAACACAGCGTCACCGCGCTCGGTTTCCTGTTCGAGGAGAACGAACGTCCCGGTAAGTTCGATCGTTCCAAGGCCGTGTCGTTTGGTATAAAGCCGGGTCCGGATTTCACAAGGCTTCAGAATGGAGAGGAAGTGAACGGCGTGAGATCATGCGATATCATCGGACCTGCGAGGAAAGGGCGCAGGATAGTCTATTCCGGGGACACCGTGAAATGCATCCGTGTCAAAGAAATGGCCGAGAACGCGGACGTTCTGATACATGAGGCCACATATATGTCCAAAGATTCGGCGCTTGCCGGAGAGCATATGCATTCCACCGCCCATGACGCCGCATCGACCGCAAAGGATGCGAACGTCTCCGTGCTTCTGGTGACGCACATGAGCAACAGATACGAAGACATGTCCGAAATAGAGGAAGAATGCAGAAAGGTGTTTCCGAACACACTGCTGGCGAAGGACCTCATGCTCTTCACCGTGAAATGACGCTTCTGTAATGGCGGCCTTATAATTTTAGCCGGATCATATCATCTTCAGAATGTCCGCATTCGTTATGATCCCGACTATCTTCCCTTTTTTTGCCACGAGAACGGCGTTGCAGTTACTCATCATTGACGTGACCGTTGTCATCGGTGTGCTCTCGGTGACCACGGGAAACGATTCTTCCATTACTTTATCTATGCTGGAATCCGCCAGCTCTTCCATGGTCCTTCCCCGACGCACCAGTTCGAATATGTTCCGTTCCGATATACTGCCGACGGGGACATCTCCTCTAAGCACAGGTATTTGAGAATAACCGGTCGTTCTCATAAGGTCGGAGACCGTCCTTACCTTTTCCGTGCATTGTATTGTCACGACCCCTTTCGAAGCAACATCCGACGCCACCATGTCCTTTCCGCCGGATATTCGTATCTCCTCCATTGTTTCGAAGAGTTTCACTATCGTCGCATAGCTCGCGGATATGTTGTTTCGTTCTATCTTTGCTATCGTACTCTGACTTATACCGGACGCTGCAGCCAACTGCGCCTGAGTTATATCCAATCCCTTTCTCACTTTCCTGACATCCGATGCAGGAGGAAATTTCATAATATCGTGTAAAAGATATTCGTATATGAATATATTTACGATATTCGCAGCCGTATAATCGTATTGCATATATATTCACAATGACATGTTCAATCTAACTCTTTTTAAATCATATAAGCAATAACCCGTGCAGTAACATATCGGAGAATGAAAATAATGGCAAAAAACATCTATGTAGAAGGTATTGATGAAATGCCTGTTCCGCAGAGAAAAGTGGAACTCGTTGAAAGGAAAGGCATCGGACACCCTGACAGCGTGGCGGACGCTCTGGCAGAAGAGGTCAGCAAAGCGCTCTGCAGAATGTACAGAAAGGAAATTGGGACAGTGTTGCACCACAACACCGACGAGACGCAGATCGTTGCCGGACAATCGAGTCCGAGGTTCAAAGGCGGACATATTGTTGATCCCGCATACATCCTTCTCGTCGGGCGTGCGACCACGCACGTCAAAGGAATGGACCTGCCCTGCAAACCCACAGCTTTGAGAGCTGCGCGCGACTACATGAAGAGAACGTTCCCGAACCTTGACGTTGACTCGGAAACGATCCTTGATATAAAACTCGGCCACGGTTCCGATGATCTGAGAGGCGTTTACCAAACATCGAAGTTCCTTGCGAACGACACCTCGTTCGGTGTCGGATATGCACCTTACAGCCTTACGGACAGACTTGTCCTCGGAACGGAAGAATACATAAACGGAGAATTGAAGAAATCGCTCAAGGAAACGGGCCAGGACGTAAAGGTCATGGCATCCAGGAT
Source organism: Candidatus Methanomicula labiotermitis (assembly GCA_009780575.1). GTDB lineage: Archaea > Thermoplasmatota > Thermoplasmata > Methanomassiliicoccales > Methanomethylophilaceae > Methanomicula > Methanomicula labiotermitis. The sequence continues at coordinate 17,819 of WQZU01000006.1, read as the reverse complement.
CGGAAAGAAACTTACGCTGACGGTCGCCTGCGCGATGGTGGACAAATACATCGATGACATTGACCATTATGTATCGGCCGTTCAGGAACTTAAGGACAAAGTATATGATAACGCAATGAAGATCGTTAATGACGATCTTGTTGTGAACCTGGAAGTGAACACCGGCGACAACATAAAGAAAAAGGTTATCTACATGACATGCACAGGTCTTTCCCAAGAGATGGGCGATGACGGTTCCGTCGGCCGCGGAAACAGGGCCAACGGACTCATAACTCCGTACAGGCCGATGAGCATGGAAGCAACTTCCGGAAAGAATCCGATCACGCACATCGGAAAGATATACAACATAATGTCAAGACTGATAGCGGAAGACATTGCGCGCAATGTCTCACAGGATGTGGAAGTGCGCGTAAGGCTGCTCTCACAGATAGGTAAACCTGTGTCACATCCTCTGAATGCGAATGTGCAGCTTGTATCCAAGGATCAGACCCTTCTCTCCAAATGGAAGAAAGAGGCGGAAGTGATCGCAAACGATTGGCTGAATAACGTCGATAAAGTATCGGAGATGATAATCGACGGAAAGGTCAGGACGTTCTGACGTGAAGATAATAGACGTGCCGCAATACGGCCCGAGGTTTAGGTTCGGAGATGCCAACGTTTACTGGGCGCTCCATCTCCTTTCCGACGGAAAGCGTATGGGCAGGAAAGCACTGGCAGACCGCGTGGGCATAGGAGAGGGCAGTATGCGCAGGATACTGGACACTCTGAAGGACTGGGAAATGGTGTCCATAAAACAGACCGGCATCACAATAACGAAAACCGGTTCCGGTTTTTTGAATGAGATCCCGGTGAAGATCTTGGACATGGACCTGGGAGACGTGGTCATCGGAAAGTATCAACAGGCCGTGAAGGTCTGCGGCGTGTCGTCGAAAATAGAGAACGGAATGCAGCAGCGGGACGCAGGGATAAGGGTGGGCGCATCTGGATGTACAACCATCATACTGCGGGACGGAAAACTCATGATGCCGCCCGATTGGGATCTCGACAAGGAAAGGCCTGAAATAGCGGCAAAGATCAGGAAGGACGTTGGTCTCGGCGCTGACGATATAATAATCGTCGGCGGTGCGGATGATGTTCACTCATCCGTAAATGCGGCCCTCGCAGCCGCATTTGAACTGTTCTGACACAAACCTATTAACTCTTTCTTACCTTATTGGAGCAATGGAACATCTTTTCAGCATGTCTGCCTATAAATTCGATACCGATGAGTACGGCGGCGTATCATCTGCAATAGAAAAGATAAAGGAAGCGGGCGCCGGCGGTATTGAATTACTGACCGGATATTTCGATCCGGACCCTATGTTCTCCGACATCGCCAAAGGAGTTCACCTTCCGTATGCGACCGATTGGTATTCAGCTTGGACAGGAGACGGCGGATACGTTCCGACGGATGATGAGAGCATCAGATACAGATCATACGGAAAGAATAAGAAAGAGATCATCGGGACGCTGACGGATGCGGTCTGCCGCGCATCATCTCTGCTCCCTGAGTACGGCGTGGTTCATGCATCCAATGTAAGGATGAATGAGATAATGCATTTTTGCTACAGAGATAGTGACGCAAGCATCATACTTGCGCTGACAGAAATGCTGAACAGCGTATCGGCGGCGTTTCCTTCAAGAGAGCCTCCGTTTAAGATAATGCTGGAAAATCTTTGGTGGCCCGGTCTCACAATGACCGATGATTCGGGCTTCACGATGCTCGAAGCCGGATTGGAATTTGACAACTGGGGCCTTTGTTTGGATGTCGGGCATCTTATGAACCGCCTCGGTAACTGCAGAGAGGAGACGGAAAGCATAGAAGATGTCCTGAGAACGGTTAAAGGATATCCGAAAGAGATGATAGAAAGAATAGAGGTTGTGCATCTTCATATGAGCCTCTCCGCAGATTATATAGATAAATGTGTCAAAGATCCGAAGGAACTGAAAGCCGCCGACAGCAGGGAAATGATGTCGGAAGCGTATGAACACATATGCAGGGTGGATCAGCACAGACCGTTCACGGACGCATCATGCGTTAAGATAATCGATCTTCTGAAACCCAGTTACATAACGCACGAGATATCTGCTCCGACGCCTTCGGAAAGAATATCTGGATTCAGAAAACAGCTTTCACTGTTCTGATGTATTGAACTTATCCGAACAGTTTCAGGTTGGCTGAACAAACGATATATACAAAGTTACCATGATGACCGTATGGATGTCAAAAGGGATGTTTCGCTCATGCGGCGTGTTAATCTGATATTCAGATTCAGCTACACTCTCCCTTTCTTCATGGCATCCGTCTGCGGATCGCTGTTTGCGTTCCTTTTCTATGATCCGCCGCTGCACATCGTCATACTTATGCCTCTCGTGGTCCTTCTGCTTGCGGTGTTCGTCAACTTCTCCAACGATTATTTCGATCATAAATCAGGAGTTGACAAGATAAGGTTCAGCGACAAGGAGGAATTGGCAAAGGCTCATGATTCCGAACTTCTGAAGAAGATCTACTGGGAAGGCAATCCTTTCGATGACGGTCTGATAACCGGCAAACAGGGCAAATACGTCATGGTCCTGCTTCTTGCAATGACAGGAGTACTGGCTATACCCATCTTCCTGCACAGCGGATGGATGGTTGCATTGTTCGGCGGCATCGGCGTTTTCCTGTCATACTTTTACACTGCTCCGCCGCTCGACCTCGGTGCAAGGGGATTGGGGGAGATCAATGTTGCCGTTTCATTCTTCATGCTTGTGTTCTGTTCATTTTACGTTGCAACGATAGATCTGTCCGGTACGGAGATATTCATGTTCGGCCTCGGAGTCTTCAACACAGAGATATTCGTCTTTGCGGTGATCATCGGAACACTCGTCGGACTTATGAGACTGACGGACTCCATGTCAGGTCAGGAGGCCCATATAGCCCGCGGCGAAAAAAGCATCTCCGTGCGCTTCGGTCTTGACGGCGCGGTGAAGATCGCGAAGGTGTTCATCGTCTTCGGTTATGTTCTATTCGCGGTCATGATATTATTCAATCCGCTGTATGCTTTGTTATTCCTTACTTTGCCGCTTACCTTCAAAGTATGGAAGATAATGAACGAAAGGTCCGGTAACTGGACCATGAAGATCCCGCCTTTCTTCTTCGGAACCGCTTTCCTGGCGGAGATCATATTTGTCGCGGTTGTATTGGCCGTGTATATATTGGATGTGCAGCCGCTTGTCTCATTTCTTTGACATAGCGAACACTGACGACATCTCCCGTATGGTCGACATGCTTCCTCTCTTTATCAGATAATATTCCCGGACTGCGGCGAATCCGCACTGTTCGCATGATCCGGTGCCCTGCATCGGACAGCCGTTGAAATGCGTTCCGTCCGGAATTATGAACACCGTGACGTGATACGGGCACTTTTTGCTCCAGTCCTCCTCTGCCAGAAGCTCAAGCCCTTTCCTCGAATTGAGTATCGGATATCCTTCCTTTTTGAGTTTTCTGATCCTGTCCAGAGCATTTTTCTTTTCATCGGGATCCAGCGCAAGATCGTACGGAGGAGGCGTTATGAAATTGAATATTATCCCTGCCAGTTTTCCGTTGTCTTTGACGATCTTCGCCGTTTCCTCTATGCGGTCTATATTATCTTTCTGAATGACCATGTTAGCGTAAATAGCACCGCTGAATTCCGTCTCATCGATGCTTTTCATGAGTTTATCGAAAATGCCCTCTCCTCTTATCAGGTCGTGTATCTCGCGCGGCCCGTCCAGGCTGACTGATATTACGTCGGACTCGGTGAACATTCCGTTTGTTCCGTTCGTTGTGTATCCGACATTGGTGTATCCTATGTTCTTTGCCGCTTTTATGATGTCGTTGAGGTCTTTGCCGTCATCGGTCCACATCGTTGTCTCGCCGCCCTCAAAATAAGCTATCCTGGCACCTCTCTTGAACTGATGTCTGAGGTCTTCGACTATCTCATCGTATGTGAGTTTGATCTTTGCGCTGTTTTCCGTGCATCCTGCATCATCGATCGCGATAGGTATGTTGCTGTGTATGCTGCAATGTCTGCATCTGAGATTGCATTCGTAATGTATGATAAGTGTGTTCACCAACGGCGCCTTGCTTCCCAATACGGATTTGAACCACCATTTCGCATAACCGAACATTTCGCCTACTGCCATGCCATACGTATCTTGTAATGCATATAAATGAGGTTCGCAGATATTTTAATGAAACCGCATACGCCGGCTGCGGAGTTACGCACATTATTTGAGATCGGCCGCGGAACAGCATCCGCATCCGTCCTTTTTCATTACCTCGAATACTCTGTATGAATTCACGGATGCGTCTATCGACAGCAGTTTTCCTGAAAGCGCCGAATGTTTTTCAGATAAGATCTTCACGGCTTCCAGCGCCTGTATCGACCCTATGATCCCTACCATCGGGCTCAGTGAAGGGACCTCACGCGCATCCGCATCCGGAAGTATGCACTCAAGACACGGCGTCTCATTGGGAATTATAACGCTCACCTGTCCGTACAGCGATTCAACTCCGCCGTGCACCAGTCTGATGTTCTTACGAAGCGCGTATCTGTTAACGGCGATCCTTGATCTTCGGTTATCGAGACAATCCATGATTATGTCGCAATCGCCTATCATATCCGTATTTGAATCATTCAGTTCCGTGTCTATTTCCTTTACTGACGATGCGGGGTTGATCCTTCTTATCCAATCCGTCGAGCGTCCGGCCTTCCTCTTTCCGATGTCGTCCGCAGAATAAACGAACTGACGGTTCAGGTTGCTTATATCAGGAGACTGGCAGTCTGCCAGTATGAAATTCCCGACGCCCGCTGACGCCAAATGGGTTATGACATTGCATCCGAGTCCGCCGAGACCTATCACGGCCGCCGTTGACCTTTCCAGTCTCCTCTGACCGTCCTCGCCCGTTATCGGCATTTGTCTCAGATGTTTTTCCGTCATGGTCAGCCGATGAACTCCGTGATCATTCTGATAAGATTTCCGGCTGCGGCCTCTCTTATCTCCTTACGCGACCCGCTGAGCGTCAGGTGCATGCATTCCGTTCTCTTTCCGTCCGTTACCGCAATGAAAACCGTGCCCACGGGTTTGATAGGCGTTCCTCCGCCCGGGCCGGCTATGCCCGTCACCGATGCCGCGATGTCCGAATCGAACAGCGTCTTCGCACCGGCTGCCATCTCTTTTGCGGTCTCGGCGCTCACGGCGCCGTTTACGGTAAGTGTTCCATTTAACACATTCAAAAATTTCTCTTTTGATCTGTTTGAATACGTGACCGCGCAGCCGAGGAAGAATTCCGATGCTCCTGCCGTCTCTGTCAACGATGACGATATAAGACCGCCGGTGCATGATTCGGCAAGCGACAGCGTGAGCTTCTTTTCCGTCAGTTTTTTTATAAGATCCGATACCGGGTCAAACATCATCGCTCAGACCTCTTATGCGCCCTATGCCGTCTATATCCTCGATTACATCTGCCACCGCCCGCGGGATGAGCGACCGCCAATCCTCACCGAAGAGCATTCTCCTTCTTACCTCCGTTCCGGAGTATTCGGAGCGGTTGTAAAGCGGTGAATCTTTGACCTCATAACCCGCTTCAATGAAAAGGCGCCTTGTTAACGTATTGTTTGAATATACAACCTTGAACGGCGGCGACATGGACACCACATGCGACACCCAGATGGAATATCTGTTCAGGTCTTCCATGGGAACGATGTATGCATTCGATATATCCGAATCCTTCAGAGTGTTGGATATCATGCGGTAGCGTTCGCCTGCGGTGAACGGATTGTTGACCGTATGAGAATTTTGAGCGCTCCCTATCCCTATCGTAAGATTGTCAGATGCCTCGGATATTTTTCTTATGACCTCCAGATGCCCGTTGTGGAACGGCTGGAATCTTCCGATGATCAGTGAATCCCTTTCGTGTCTCTGAGAGCTTTGCATGTTGTATGTAAAAGGAGGTGCTGTTAAAAAGTTTTCATTTGGATCAGCGTCAGTTTACCGAAGGCTGAGGCGTTATCGCGTTACGGTTAGGAACATCGGCAACGGCAGGCGGAACCTCAGAGTCCGAGCAAACCGGCTTTTCGAGATGTTTCGCCGTTGACATGCCGCAATCTGTTAAAGGTAACAATTTTTTCAGATACTGCTCCTTCTTCGGGCAGTCGACAAGCGCATATTCGAGCACGTCCCTGAGATTCTCAACGGTCACGATGTCAAGCACATCGTAATAACGCGTTTCGATCATCACGTCCTTCCCGTTCTCTTTCGGTATGAGTACCTTTCTCAGACCTGCCTGCGCCGCCGCCTCGAGTTTGGCGGTAACGCCTCCTATGGGCAGCACTTTTCCTCTCACGCTGAGGCTTCCGGTCATGGCTATCGTCTGATCGATGGGTATCTCTTCCATTGCCGATATGACGGCCGTTGCGATCGTGATGGATGCGCTGTCCCCTTCCACGCCGTCGTATGTTCCGATGAACTGTATGTGTATGTCCCTTTCCGAAATGTCGGTCATCGTGTATTTCTTTATGACCGCGGATATGTTGTCAACAGCCTCTTTGGCTATCGTTCCCAGCTGTCCGGTGGCAACGATGCCGCCTTTCTTTGACTGCGACGGCGCCACTTCCGCAACGATAGGTAAGACTATACCGGAATATTCGGACATGTTGGAACTTGCGTTCATTGCCGCAAGGCCGTTCACCAGGCCGATCTCCGAACCTTCCGTCTTGAACATCTCGTATGCGCGGTTCGACTCTATGTAACGGTCGGCTATCTGCTGTTCGAGGCTGCGCGCCGTCTTCTTTGCGTCAAGCACATCCGCCTTTGTGACGAGTTTTGCGTTCTTTGCGATCGCAATATCCCCGGCCACGCGCACTAGGCCGCCCAATTCTCTCATTCTCAGCGTAAGTTCTCCTTTCTTTCCCGCTCTGCGCTGCGCTTCCCTGAGTATTTCAGCGACCGCATATCTGTCAAAGTGAGGTATCTTCCCGTCCTTGATCACTTCCTGCGCAACGAACCGTATGAGCTTTTTACGGTTCTCGTCGGTATCCTTCATGGAACTGAGCATGTACACCTCGTAGCCGTACCCTCTTATCCTTGACCTGAGGGCAGGATGCATTCCGCTCATGGCGTCCAGGTTGCCTGCGCAGACAAGTATGAAATCACACGGAACAGGTTCACTTTTAACAAGGGCTCCGGACGACCTTTCGCTCTGACCGGTTATGGCAAGCTTTCCTTCCTGCATAGCCGTCAGAAGGGATTGCTGCGATTCCATCCTGAGTACGTTGATCTCATCGATGAACAGTACACCCTTGGATGCTTTGTGCACTGCGCCGGGTTCAAGACGGTCGTGTGACGGCGTCTCCAAACCTCCGCTCTGGTAAGGATCGTGACGAACGTCTCCGAGGAGCGAACCGGCATGTGAACCGGTTGCGTCTATGAACGGAGGCATATCATTCTCGCTATGCCCGACCAGAAGTTTCGGTACGATCATTATCTCCTGCCTTTGACCCGGAGATCTGAATATGAAATACAGCAATATGCAGAAAAGTAATGCCACCAGGAGTATCGTGGCGTCCTGATATATTATGAAACCTAATACTCCCAGAGAGATTGCCAGAAGGAAGAACATCATCATCGTGTTGCTTCTCCGCATCTTCACGGATGCGGCCACGATCTTCTGCTCGGTCACTATCTCCTTCCCTTTGCCGGCAGGTAATACGCGTATGAGCGGTACGTTCACGTCCTCGGGATTGTGATATGATATTATGTCCTGCAGATCACTCTTCGGAAGGAACTCTATCATTGAATTTGCAAGCATGGACTTTCCCGTCCCGGGTTCGCCTATCAGCATGACATGCCTCTTCTGTGAAGATGCTTTCTTGATCACCTCCACGGCCTTCTCCTGGCCTATCACCCGGTCTGCCATCTTGTCGGGCACCTCTATATCTGCAGTGGAGTTGAATACCTGTTCCACTATCCACTCGTCCAATGGTGCAACGATAGGTTCTTCTTTTTCCATCTGCATCTCCTGCAAACATTGGGATGAATAAGCATATATAAAGAACTTCCCGAAACAATCGCGGGTGCGGATTTTTTTGATGCGGTTCGGTGAATTTTAAGGTTCGCGGATCGTGTTTATATATTGATTCATCACACCAACAATGAACGGCGCGGAGCACGCGGAGATTCAGAGAAATGAATTAACGTTATGAATATCGGAAAGACGTTAAAACATTGACGTGTTCGCCTTTACGATGAACATCAACGAACTTGAACTTCCGGACAGCGTGATCGATGCTCTGGAAGCGCAAGGATATATTACGCTGCATCCTCCGCAGGCCGATGCCGTTCCGAGAGCGCTGAGCGGAAAGAATGTTGTTGTCGCTGTTCCGACCGCAAGCGGCAAATCGCTGATAGGGTACATTGCTGCGCTTAAGACGGTCATCGTTGACAGACGGAAAGTTCTGTATATTGTTCCATTGAAAGCGCTGGCATCTGAGAAGAGGGACGATCTTGACGGATTCTCACATCTCGGTATAAAAATAATGATGAGCACCGGCGACCTTGATTCCGAGGACAGGTGGATGAATGACGCCGATATCATCGTAGCGACTTCCGAGAAAGCCGATTCTTTGTTAAGACACGGGAACCGATGGATGGATGATGTCGGTCTTGTGATAGCCGATGAGATCCATCTGATCCATGATCCGTCCAGAGGTCCGACGCTTGAGGTTGCGTTGACAAAGATGATGCGCAGGAACAGGAACATGCAGATCATCGCATTGTCCGCAACCATATCCAACTCACGGGAACTGGCGGAATGGCTTGACGCGGACCTTGTGACAAGTGACTGGCGCCCGGTTCCGCTGAAAGAAGGAGTGTATTTCAACGGAAACATAACGTTTGATGACGGCAGCGTCGTTGAAATTGACGCGGGAAAGGACGATATGTGGCCGTTCATAAAAGACGTGGTCGGACAGGGAGGACAATGTCTGGTGTTCGTCAATGCGCGCCGTTCCACCGAGTCGCTTGCAATGAAACATTCGAAGGATATGAAACTGATCGTATCTCCTCAGCTTTCGGATGACGACATCGCGGTTTTGGAAGGAGAGAGTGAATCCACTTCGCTCGGAAAGAAACTGGCATCGTGCGCGGAATGCGGAATGGCGTTCCATCATGCCGGTCTGACGTATCAGCAAAGAAGATTCGTGGAGGACAGTTTCAGAAAGGGAACGATAAAATGCATCATTGCGACGCCGACGCTTGCGGCGGGAATAAACATACCGGCGAGACGTGTGATCGTCAGGGACACAACACGGTTTGAATCCAATTCCGGGAATACGCCCATATCCGTCATGGAGATCAAACAGATGTGCGGGCGCGCCGGCAGGCCTAAGTACGATGCGTACGGCGAAGCGATACTTATCGCAAAGACGGAACGTGACAGAAAACACCTTCTGACAGACTACCTTTCCGGGGAATCCGAAGATATAATTTCTAAACTAGGAAGCGAAGCGGTCCTGAGAGGTCATATACTCGGACTTATAGCAACAGAGGACGCGTCGTCCGAGGAGGAGATCATTGAATTCCTGAGAGCGACGTTCTTCGGCCACCAGTCTGAACTGTACGGCGTTGATGAAGCTGTTGAAAACGTGACCGAATATCTTATCTCCGAGAACATGGCTGAAAACCTCGAAAGGCTTACGGCAACCCCGTTCGGGAAGAGGGCGTCCGATCTGTACATAGATCCGAAGTCTGCCATCATCCTGAGGGATTCGCTGCTGAAAATGAATGATGATACGCCGGAATTGCCGATACTTCATGCGGCCGCATCAACGCCGGATGTGCTCAGCATTTATCCCCGCAAATCGGATTCTGAGATCCTTAAAGCGCTGATCAACGAGTACCGTGATGATTTCTTGTCCGGAGACCCGGATGACGGCTCCGAGTACCTTTATTTCCTGTCGGATCTGAAGGTTGCGTACCTTATGCTCATGTGGATGAACGAAACGGATGAGGAGACCATCACCGAAGAATTGGGAATAGGTCCGGGGGACATCCGCTCGAGGGTCGATACGATGGAGTGGATACTGCACGCCATGAATGAACTGTCGATGATATTCAGGCCTGAATGCTCCCGGAGACTGAAGCCTTTGCTCACCAGAGTGAGATACGGAATAAAGGAAGAACTCACTGACCTCGCTACGTTCAGAGGTATCGGGAGATCAAGGGCGAGGACACTCTACAATGCAGGCATCAGAGGAAGACGCGATGTCGCGGAAGCGGATGTCAACATGATGGCCGCTTTGCCCAAGATAGGAGTATCGCTGGCGAAGAGCCTGAAAGAACAGGCAGGTCATTTTACCGATCGCGGAACCGGACCGTATGAGAACGTGAAAAACGGAACGGACAACGGAAACAATGACGGAAACGATATGACAGACCGCGAGAGCAAAGAGAATGACAACGGAACTCCGGATGTCAAACAGTCGAACCTTTTGGATTTCTGATCATAAGGACAATATCCTCTTTATCTCGGACAGGTCCTTCGAGCACCTTATCGGCGGCTCGCATGATGAGATCATTATATCCGGGTCCTTCAGGGCGTTACCCGTGCATATGCACACGACCCTTTCATTTTTGTCTATTACACCCATTTCCCTAAGCTTTTTGGCGCCGGCAACGGATGCGGCGCTTGCCGGTTCAACGCCTACGCCTTCCTTCCTTCCGAGAAGTTTCTGCGCCGAGAGTATCTCATCGTCCGTTACCGACACGGAATATCCTCCCGTACCGTATATCGCTTTCAGCGCCTTCCTGCCGCTTACCGGGTTACCTATCCTTATCGCCGTGGCAACGGTTTCCGGATTCTCTTCGGCTGTGAAATCAGAACTCTTCGATTCGAATGCTCTTGTCACCGGCATTGAACCTTCCGCCTGTATGCCTGTAAGCATCGGTATCTTGTCTATCCATCCTATTTCCTCCAGTTCAATGATGGCCTTATAAACGGCCCATATGTTCGCCGCATTGCCCACCGGAAGTATTATCCTGTCCGGGACATCGAACGCCAGCTGATCCATTATCTCAAAGAGAACGGATTTCTGTCCTTCGGGACGGTACGGGTTTATCGAGTTCAGAAGATAAAGGGAGCGTTCTTCGGACAGATCTCTGGCAATTTTCAGCGCATCATCGAAGTTGCCGTCCACGGATATCACTTTAGCACCGAAGAATACCGCCTGCGCCAGCTTCCCGGCGGCCACCTTTCCCGATGGCAGGAACACCGCGCATTTCATGCCGGCCTTTGCCGCATATGCGGCCAGACTCGCCGATGTGTTCCCGGTGGATGCACATCCCACGATCTTCGCGCCGATCTCCGCAGCGCGGGAAACCCCTATCGTCATCCCTCTGTCCTTGAACGAACCGGTCGGGTTGGCGCCTTCGTATTTCACCCATGTGTTCTCAACGCCTATCTCCTTGCCTAACGCATCGCACCTGTACAAAGGGGTTCCGCCTTCCTGTATGGATATTCTTTTTGATGCGTCGACAGGCATGAGCGCCGCATATCTCCACACGCCCAGCGGCATTTTGAGATCTTTAGGTTTCATTGCCTTCAACGGTTCTAAATTGATCTTTATTGTCAGGAGGCCGCCGCATGACGGGCAGACGTCCGCATACGGATTCTCAACATCCTTTCCGCAATCCCAGCATAACACCCTGTGATCCGCCATTTAAAGTCTCCTGCATCCGGCACCCCAGTCGGTAACCCATGTGTCGCATTCCATGCCTTTGTCCCCGTACATCTTCCTGATACCGTCCGCGATTATTTCGCCTACGTGTTTCTCTTTGCTGAAGAATGATATCACGCACGGTCCGGAACCTCCGAGGAACGAAGCGTTAGCGCCCAATGACATCGCCGTCGCTTCCGCTTCCTTCAAATAAGGTATCAAATGCGCCCTCGCCGGCTCGAAGACCGAATCTTTGACGGATCTTCCTATAAGATCTATGTCTCCCGTTACCATCGCGTGGATAAGGGATGATGCGTTGCCCACGTGGAACACCAGATCCTTGACGGACACCTCGGTCGGCAGAACGGCCCTTGCCTCTTTCGTCGATACCATTACGTCAGGCATGGCGACGACCACTCCCAGGTCCTTCGGAGGTTCTATGCGGATGACCTCCAGCGGTTCGTATGACCGTATTGCCGTAAAACCGCCCAATATGGACGGCGCAACGTTGTCCGCGTGCAGTCCGCCGGACGTCACGTCCTCCGCCATCGCGGCGCACATCACCAATTGGCCGGATGACAGTTTTTCGCCGCATATGAGATTCGCTAAATATGCTCCGCCTGCGGCGGATGCTCCTGACGATCCTATGCCGCTGCACGGCCTTATGCCTTTTTTGATCTTCAATTCGATGCCGAAGTCGGCGCCGCATTTCTCCAGCACCGCGGACGCCGCTATACCCGCCGAATTTTTGCCTGCGTCGGACGGAAGGCTGTCCGCTCCCGGACCTGTTATCTCAGATATGACAACACCGTGATCGATCTCCTTCCCTTCGATCACATCGAAAGGGTTGTTCAACGCCATTCCGAATGTATCGAAACCAGGCCCGATATTAGATATCGTGGCCGGCGCCGCGACCTTTATCCACTTTCCGCTCATAGGCTCACACAATCCTTAGAGGGGATACCGAACGGGGCAAATAAACTTTTTTAAAAAAATCGCGTGAACATCATATGTCCGCGCGTTTCGTCTCCACCGCACCGTGGCCGCTGCAGATCATCCATGTTCCGTCGCTTCGCTTAAGCATTTCAGTGATCGTTTCCCTCATTCTTTTCGCACGTTCGGAGTTCACGTTCACGGATCCCATCAGATACGGCGCGAGCGCATTGAATTCGTTCCTTCCCTTTGTCAGTCCGCCGGTGTTCACGTAAATGTCTCCGGTGAACATCAGTTTCGGTTCATCGGACACGAATATCATCTCTCCCGGCAGGTGGCCTCCGCTCCCTTCGTACACATCCAGCGAAATATCGCCGAATACAAGCGTATCTATCTTGATCATCTCCTCGTGATCGTTCGGAACGTCTTTCCCCATTATCCTGAACCTTGACGGATCCGGAGGAACATAACCGGAGAATATCATGCTCAGCCGGCTGTACCCTAAACAGAATGCGTTCTCTTCCCTCAGGTCGGTCAGATGATTGTATTGTTTCAGAAGGCCTTCCGCGCTCTTCTCGTTCATAAGTATCTCCGCATCCTCTATCACGGAAAGCAGACCGCAGTGATCGACGTCGGCGTGCGTTATCATTATCTTCTTTCCGCGTTCATCGAAATCGGCGAATATCGAGCGGAGAATGAGCATCATCTCATCCGCATATATTGCAAATCCGGTGTCAACGAACAGCAGTTCGTTTCCGTTCTCGAGTATGTACGTGTTGCTGCCGCAGGGCGGCTCGATCACATGCAGCTTCGTATTTTCCGTAACGTCCGTGACGCTTATGTCCGGACGGAAGTTGTCGCCGCGGTGTTCCGCCATGAACTTTGCCAGATGGAGAACGTGTTCGAACACCCTGTTCGGGTCCTCGCCGCGGTCCTGGAGCATCTGAAGGATGCGGTTCGACTCGCGTATGAATTCCATTGTCTTCATTTTGCTGAGGCTGAACATCTTCTGTATCTCGTTGCCCATCCTGATGTAGAATATCGTATTGTCGAGATTCGGTTCTTCGTCGTTGTAGTCTATGATGTCTATCGGGTACAGTTCGCTTATGTCATCAAGCACATTCTTGATTATCTGCGGATCCTCGATCAGAAGACCCATCTTGAAATTCTGATGGCCGCCGCCGTGCTCAATGGAATTCATGTACGATATGTTTATGTCGTAACGGTCAAGTATCTTCAGAACCGGATAAAGTTTCCCGGGGCTGTCGTCTATCTTTATGTTCACGACAACAACTTTTGACACGCTCAGCTCGTTTTTAAGATACCCGAGCATAAGTAATTCCTTGGATATCCTTTCCAATGCACCGTCGTCCGCTCTGACCTCGACGAACAGCGTATGAAAATCCACAGCTTTGTTGAAACTTACCCGGATTATGTTGCCGTTGTTCCTGGATATCACCTTCACGGCCGACATGAACGCCCCGGGCTTATCGGGCATGTGTGTGACGAACGTCTGAGTGTTCATTTACACTTAATCGTGTTTTGGGTATATCCATGTTGCCGCTTCGTAATGCCGGGAGTCAATATTTGATTATCGAATTGATCTTCCTTCCTGCGAGCTTTTCTCTTCCGTTCAGGAATTCCAGTTCGATCATGAACGACAGACCCGCGATTTCCGCTCCGATGTTCTCGCACATCTCCATTACCGCGGAAATGGTTCCGCCGGTGGCGAGGAGATCGTCCACTAAAAGAACGCGCTGACCTTTTCTTATCGCATCCTCGTGCATTTCCAGCGTATCCGTGCCGTATTCCAGTTCATATGAGACGCTTACCGTCTTCGCCGGAAGCTTTCCTTTTTTCCTGACCGGGACGAACCCGGTGCCCAGCGCCAATGCGACCGGTACTCCGAATATGAAACCCCTTGCTTCCGGACCCACTACAACGTCCACTTTGTCTTTTCTGAAGGGAGCTGCCATTTCTTCGACCGATGCGCTCAGTAATTCCGCATCCTTGAGCAATGTTGTGATATCCTTGAAACTTATGCCTTTCTTCGGCCAATCCTCGACCGTCCTTATCGATGATGTGAAGTCCTTTGTCATCACTTCCTCATCATGGAACAAAAATAATAGTTTTTTGCATTCGTATCGATATGCGCCGCTACTGATGCGGCGACGGATTGCGATATAAAGATATATTTCATCAAACTTCACTTCGTACGGATCAAGATGACAAAGATCGCCGACTGCAGGGACACCATAACAGCCGATGGAGAGAAGATAACAATATTCAGTCTCAGGAAACTTGAAGAGAACGGATTCAAAGGAATAAGCAGGATGCCGTATTCCGTCAAAGTGCTCATTGAATCGATGATAAGGCAGAATGACGGCTCCCTCATAACCGACGATGACGTAAGAACGATAGCATCATGGACATCCGAAGGGAACGACGACGTTGACATTCCGTTCATACCCGCACGTGTCATACTTCAGGATTTCACGGGCGTTCCGGCCGTGGTCGATCTTGCATCGATGAGAGCGGCGGTCAGTGCGCTCGGCAGCGATCCTGAGAGGATCAATCCTTTGGTTCCCGTGGATCTGGTGATAGATCATTCGATACAGACCGATTACGCGGGTACACCGGACGCGCAGGAAAAGAATGAGGAGATGGAATTCAAACGGAACAGGGAAAGATATTCTCTGCTTAAATGGGCTCAGTCCGCATTCGATAATTTCAGGGTCGTTCCTCCCGGGAAAGGTATAATCCATCAGATAAACCTGGAATATCTTTCGCCGATAGTCCATGTCAAAGACGTGAAGGGAAAAAAGACCGCGTACCCGGATTCGTGTTTCGGTACGGATTCGCACACCACGCAGATCAACGGCGCCGGCGTTCTTGGATGGGGAGTGGGTGGAATTGAAGCGGAGGCCGTGATGCTCGGGCAGCCGTGTTACATGAAGCTTCCGGATGTTGTCGGTTTCAGGCTCATCGGGAAAATGAGAGAAGGCGTGAATGCGACCGATGTTGTGCTGACGGTCGTTGAGATATTGAGAAAGAAAGGAGTCGTAGGAAAATTCGTGGAGTTCTGCGGACCCGGATACAAAGAACTGGATCTGGCAGACAGATCGACGATAGCCAATATGGGTCCCGAATACGGGGCCACCACCGGATTCTTCCCCATAGACGAGAGAACAACGGAATACCTCAGACTTACCGGAAGGAATGAGAAACAGATCGAGATCGTTGAAAGATATGCGAAGGCTCAGGGACTTTGGTATGACGGAGAACCGGAATACAGCGATATCGTTGAGCTTGACCTGAGCACCGTGGTACCGTCATTGGCAGGCCATATAAGACCGCAGGACCGGATAACGCTGTGTGACATGAAGGATAAATTCAGCAAATTGCTTGACGCGCAGAACGTAAAGAAAAGAACCGCGGACGGCATATCCGACGGTTCCGTTCTAATAGCATCGATAACGTCATGCACCAACACCGCCAACCCGTCGGTCATGATGGCCGCCGGACTCCTTGCGAGAAATGCGGTCAAAGCGGGCCTGAGAACTGAGAAACACGTTAAGACATCGTTGGCCCCGGGATCCAAAGCGGTCACCGAATATCTGAAGAACTCCGGTCTGCTGTCATATCTGGAGGAACTCGGATTCCATGTGACCGGATACGGATGCATGACGTGTATAGGCAACAGCGGCCCTCTGACCGATGATATCAGAACGGCTGTGCAGAAGAACGATCTGATCGCCGCGGGCGTTGTCTCAGCGAACAGGAACTTCGAAGGCCGCATCTCGCCTCATATAAAAGCGAACTATCTGTCGTCTCCTCCGCTGGTGGTCGCGTTCGCGATATGCGGGCGCGTTGACATAGATCTTGACAGAGACCCCGTCGGCAGCGTGAACGGAAAGAATGTTTTCCTGAAGGACATATGGCCTTCGGACGAAGAGATAAGGGCAACGGTTGAAAAGTATGTCACGTCCGAAACATTCAGCGGACAGTACTCCGACGTCTTTGAAGGATGTCCGAGATGGAACGCGATAAACGTACCGGACGGATCGCTGTACGTCTGGGATGATGATTCCACATACGTGAAGAATCCTCCTTTCTTCGACTCTCTGACATCCGAGCCGTCGCTGAGGAACATAGACCGCGCCAGGACGCTTGCGTACCTTGGGGATTCGATAACCACCGACCACATATCTCCTGCAGGCGAATTTTCGGAGGATTCCGAAGCGGGACGATATCTGCTGCTTAGGAACATCGCTCCGGAAGACTTCAATTCATACGGCTCAAGAAGAGGGAATCACGAAGTTATGATGAGAGGCACGTTCGCCAACATAAGGCTTAAGAACAGGATCGCGCCGGGAACTGAAGGCGGCCTTTCGAGATACATCCCTGAGAATAAAGTGGACACCATATTCGAGACCGCAAGAAGATATGATTCCGACGGAACTCCGAGGATCATTCTGGCAGGCAAAGAATACGGAACCGGGAGCTCAAGGGACTGGGCGGCAAAGGGTCCGTATCTTCTCGGCGTCAGAGCGGTGATCGCGGAATCATTCGAGCGCATACACCGTTCCAATCTCATCGGAATGGGGATCGTACCGTTGCAGTTCGCGGAAGGACAGAGCGCCGCATCGCTCGGACTCACGGGCGAGGAAATATTTGATATCGAACTTGAGAACATGAAACCGAAGAGCGTTGTCAAAGTGACCGCATACCGTGACGGGAAGAAGATGGACTTCGCCGTCATCTCAAGGGTCGACGTCCCCGCGGAACTGGAATACATAAGGAACGGAGGCATCCTGCAGACGGTCCTCAGAAGCATGATCCGCAAATGATATGACGCCGCAGGAAGATCGGACGGTCAATGCAATGAACCAATACGCTTTTATTACCGAAGCGGATTGCCGACCTTGAAAGGGCCCGTGGGGTAGCTTGGTATCCTTGTAGCTTCGGGAGCTATTGACTCCGGTTCAAATCCGGGCGGGCCCACATTTCTCAATGCTGGCTATAAATCAATAGTTTTCAGTGGGAGTTCTGGCAATTATGTTTTAATCCAATTACACGCTCCGCCGGTTTTTTCCCTTGTCCTTATTC
>WQZU01000005.1 GCA_009780575.1 Candidatus Methanomicula labiotermitis | reverse complement strand
ACCTGCCGTCACGTTCACCGTTCCGGTTCCGTTGTTCTTTATGTTCCCTGTGATGTCAGCCTGACTGATCACGTTCACGTTATCCGACACCGTGATCAGATCGTTGGCCAAGTTGGATGTCAACGCACCTTTAAGCGTTATGGTGCCCCATGAGATGGTTGCATTGGTGAACTGGATGCTCCACGGTCCCAGGTTCAAAGGAGTTCCTTTGAAATCTATGATGCATGCGTTCCCGTTCGCATCCGTGCGTATCACATTGATGACCGCCTGTATGGGCATATCTTCGATGACCGTGTATTTGCTCACGTTGTCGCTCATATATCCTACCGCAGTGAAAAGGTTCCCGCCGGCGACCCCTGAGGCGGTTATCTCATAGTGATAGTTACGCTCCATTGCCGTTATGACGAAATCCTTTGTGAAATATGACGTTCCCAATGTCATCAGCAGGTTCGGGACCTTTCTCTCCGTGCCGTCGCCGTGGTTGCCGAACCCTAGCTGACCGTCCATGTTGCGGCCCCATGTATACAGTTCACCTTTGGTGTTGAATGCTATTGCATGTTCTGAACCGTTGGAAACCGATGCCCATGTGGTCGCCGTCCCTATCTGGGCCGGATATCTGACGGATATCGTATCGCCGAGTCCGATCTGACCGAACTGGCTGAATCCCCATGCCCACATGGTACCATTCTTCTTTATGGCAATTGTGTTGCCCCATCCCGCCGATACCGATGCCCAGGTGACCTCCGTCCCTATTTGGTTCGGGGAGGTCCTGGTTATGCCGGTGTTGTCACCAAGCTGACCTTCGCTGTTGCGGCCCCAGCCCCACAGTTCACCGTTGGTCTTGATGGCCATAATGTGATTGTATCCCGCCGATATCGATGCCCAGTCGGTCGCCGTTCCCACGCGTTTCGGAATGATCTCATCCGAATCCATGCCGGAAGCACCGTGTCCGAGCTGACCGTGATTGTTGCTTCCCCATGTCCACAGTTCACCGTTGGTCTTGATGGCGGCCGAGTAACCGGCTCCTACGGATACGTATTTCCAATCGGTCGCCGTTCCTACGCGGGCCGGAGATTGCTTCTGCGCGTGGGTGCCGTCACCAAGCTGACCGTACGTGTTGCCTCCCCACGACCACATGGTGCCGTCCGTTCTGATAGCTACCGTGTGATCGCTTCCGGCCGATACCGATGCCCATGTGGTCACCGTTCCTACCTGAACCGGGGCGTTCCTCTGTGTGAGAGAGTTATCGCCGAGCTGACCGTTTGTGTTCTGTCCCCATGCCCACAGTGTGCCGTTCTTCTTTATGGCCATTGCATGGTTGAGTCCGGCCGATATGTACGCCCAGTCATTTGCAATTCCCACCTGGGTCGGAACATCCCTCTGCACCGTGTTGTTGAGACCGAGCTGACCGACATCGTTATTACCCCATGCCCACAGTGTGCCGTCGTCCTTTATGGCCATCGTGTAACCGTCTCCGGCAGATACCATTACAAATTGATTGTTCTCCTGCACCGATGCCGTGACCGTTGCCGTTCCTGTATTCGGTGCGGTTAATATGTTTCCTGATAATGATGCGCCCGCGGTGCCTGCATCCTTGAGGCTCCATGTTATTGTCTTATTCGTTGCGTCTATCGGTAACACCGTACCCGTGAGCGTCAGCGGCATTCCTGCCAACGCTGCTGTCGGTACGTTCGTTATATCGGTCACGTGCACGTATGTACTGCTGCCGATCTTGTCAAAAACATCTTTCTCATCATCGCTTCCGTCCGGAAGCATTGATAATGATGCGGTCAAGAGGATCAGAGCGGCGAACACAGATATCATTGCTTTGGGCTTCAGGGCCGTCCGTAAGAGGCCGAAGGCCGGAGTACCTTTTCTTCCTGCCGTCCTTTCTTCTTTCTTCCCCGTTCTTATCTCCCCTTCCCCTTTTACGCTCTTTATCCTCGGATCCGGTCTATACGGTTTCGCTATTCCTTTTCTCATATATGAATTCCTCTTCTAGTTGATTCCGGTGTCTGTCGGCTTCGCCTGCCTGCAGATCAGATGTTCTGCGTATACGGTTCGGACACACTGTTTGCAGAGCATCCGCTGAAAGCATACTCTGTGATCAACACGACCGGCGAGATCTCGGAACAGTGATCCGAAACGACGGAACGGTAAGGATCATCCTTTCCGAAAATCTGTTTTCCGAACAGGTCTCTGCCTCCGCCGGTCGTATCATTCGGCCTCCGGCGACAGTCTTTCCTTTCTACTCGCCGTTAAGACATGCTAGTATATAATACCTGAATCTTCAAACCGCGTAAGTTAATAAGATATAACCATATGAAATGAAGTTTTATTTATATACTATTTATAAACAATATAATACAGTATGATAGATAAAAAGTTTTATATATTGTATTATGCACGCAGGTCGTATATGCGGCAACCGTAAACACACTATGAACGGAGCGTAATGATCAAGTTTTGATCTTTCGCTTTACGTTCCGACAACGCGAACGAGATCCTTTATCTTTCTCGCTTTTTCAACGGCGCCGTCCGTTGTTTCGTCGACGACCGTGAAATGGCCCATTTTTCTGCCTATCTCTGATTCCCTCTTTCCATAGAAATGGACGCGCACGTTAGGGTCGAGGTACGCCTTTTCCAATCCTTCTAACCTTGCCGCGCCGTTGCTCTTACCTAAAAGATTTACCATGACCGCCGGCGATATCAAACGGACGCTCCCGAACGGAAGGCCGACTATTGCGCGTATATGATTCTCGAACTGATCGGAAAAGCAGCCGTCTATTGTGTAGTGTCCTGAATTGTGCGGGCGCGGCGCCACTTCGTTCACGTATATTTCACCGTCTTTCGTTACGAAGAGCTCAATGCAGAATGTGCCTACGCCTTCAAAGACCTCCATCACTTTGTCGGCTATCGACGCCGCTTTGGACACCGCATCTTCGTTTATCCTTGCAGGGACGATCGTCATATCCAAGATGCTGTTCGAATGTATATTTTCGGCGACAGGATATATTGTTCGGCTGCCGTCGATGCCGCGGCAGGCGATGACGGATATCTCTTTCTCAAAATTGACGAACTCTTCCGCCATAAGCTCTTTCTTACCGCCGCCAAGCCGCTTATACGCGCTTTCGATCTCCTCTTCGTTTCTTATCTTCATGTTGCCTTTGCCGTCGTATCCGCCGGTCGTGGTCTTCAGCATCATCGGATAGCCGAAATTATCTGTCTGACCTAATGTTTTAATGTCTTCTGTGTTTGAAACTTTCGCAAAACGCGGAACGGGTACTCCGTTCTCGCTTAATTTCTTCTTTTGCGAATGTTTGTTCTGAATGGTCTTGAGACTTGCAACGGACGGATATATAACATGACCTTCCTTTTCCAGAACTTCCAGCGCGGACGCGTTTATGTGTTCAAATTCGTATGTGATTACGTCAACCTTCTTTGCCAATTCAAAATAGCCTTGAGGATCGTCAAAACCTGTGACTATCTGCTCATCACATATGCTGCTCGCCGGACAATCCGCCGCCGGGTCAAGCACCGCAATGTAGAATCCGAGTCTTTTGGCTTCGAGTATCATGAATTTGCCAAGCTGTCCGCCGCCGACGATCCCGATCCTTTTTTTGATTATATCCATAAAGTTTCCCGTCACATTTTTGCAATATAGGATTCATACCCCAGCTTGTCCAGCTTGTCGATCTTACTGAGGACCGTTGAGTTGAGATCATCTTTGTACTTGGACAGTTTCTTCGCTGTCTCCGCATCATTGACGGACAGTATGGACGCTGCCAATATACCCGCATTCTTCGCACCGTTTATCGCAACGGTCGCCACCGGGATACCGGGCGGCATCTGTACTATGGAGTACAATGAATCAACACCGCCGAGCGCCTTTGTCATAACAGGAACGCCAATCACCGGAAGCGTTGTAATGGCTGCTACCATCCCCGGTAAATGGGCGGAACCTCCGGCGCCGGCGATGATGACGTTCAGCCCTCTGTCCCTGGCCGTTTCGGCGTATTCGTATAACCGTTTCGGCGTCCTGTGGGCGGAAACGATCGTCATTTCAAACGGAATATCTAATTCGCCGAGGAGATCGGCCGCCTCTTTCATCACGGGCAGATCAGAGTCGCTGCCCATAATAATTCCAACTTTCATATGTAAGTCTCCGTTAATGATCGCGACGCACTCATCATACCACTGCATCCATGATAATGTACAATGCATGGAGCTAATGTTAAAATGATTGTTGGAGGTACAGCTAGTCTGATATATTATACATGCGAAATCGTTCGAAAACGAAAATATTACTGATACTGTGTGTCTGCGCGGCGCACGTGTTGCCATAGTCGCGTGTGCTGCGGCCACATACCGACACAAGTGTGTCTGCGCAGTCACGTGTGCGGCGCTTGCGCGTATAACTGCGTTTCCGGCCGCGGAGTGCATCCGTGTGGCATTCAGTGTAGCGGCTGATCGCGGTAGCGCATCATCCGCGTCCGTTCAGCATCATCCGCGTCCGTTCAGCGCATCGGCCGCGGCGATCACGTTCTCAAGTTTTGTACCAACGGGTATGTCGCACCCGAACCCGAACAGATATCCTCTGTTCCCTCCCTTTTCCATAAGTTCCTTCGTTGCCGTTCTTACGTTATCCGGAGTGCCGCAGTACAGCACCTTCGTCGGATCAAGATTCCCTATGACTGCCATGCGTCCTCTCATCTGTTCGACCGCGTCCCTTATATTCACTTGGGTATCCGCCGAGAACGCCTTGCATCCTGTTCCGGCGACTGTCTCAAGACGGTCGCCGGTGTTCCCGCATATGTGGTTTATGTGCGTCTTCCCGCCTTTTCTTATGATGCCTCCCAAACGCTTCATCGAATCTCCGGAGAACTTGGCGTAATCTTCCGCCGATATCAGATCCCCGGATGCCGTCGGGTCGCATACGATGACCGCGTCCGTATCCCATTCGAGTATGTTCTCAGTGAACTCTGTGACAACATTGAGCGCTTCGTTCACGAGTTCGTGTACAAAGCTTTCCTCGATTATGCTGTCCATCATCATCTGCTCTATCCCTCTCAGCTCTCCGGCCAGAGTGAACGGCGAGAGTATGGTTGCCATGAGGAAACGTTCTTTTCCTGTTCTCTGTGCGATCATCCGTGCTGTCTTCTCCGCTGAGGCGAAACGGTAGAAGTCCTTTATCTTCGGAAGTTCCAGTTTATCGAGGTCTCCGGGCGAATTCACGATATGCGTGAGCGTCGGTATCGTCCCGTGTTCCGGTATCTTCACCTCACATCCCATCGCCTCCGCGGGAAGCAGCCAATCCCACATCGCCTCGACCGCGTCCAGGCTGCAGCTTTCGATTATATCGAACTGCGCTCCGGCGGCGGCCTTCGGGTCGTTTATCGAATCTATCACGGAAACGCCTGCAAGACCGAGCGCCCAATAACCCTGAAAGGGCGGACAGAACGGTATGCGGTCCACTTCCTCCATGTTCAATGCGGATATGACCAATTCCTTCGGCGTTATCATTTTACCTGCCTCGCGTGAGCATACGCGTGCGTAGGCAATAAAGATTATTCTGGCGAGGATCGAGTAAATGTGCCGTTCGGTTGGGATCCTTTCTCATGAAAGATGATGTTCCGATTCGGGACGGGACGAAAAAATCATGGCGCCGGTCCGCAGGCCTTAATAATCATGACCGCTTTTTCGACCTCGGGTTCCGCCGGATGCTTTGACAATGAAGAGGGATCGTTTTGAGACACGTGTACGAAGGAAAGACAAAAACGGTTTACGAACTGGATGACGGGAACATTCTGCTTAGATTCAAAGACGACGCCTGCGGCGAGGACGGTAAGTTCGATCCGGGCGCGAACACCGTGGGACTTTCCATTGAAGGCATTAGTAAAGGAAGTATACGCATGACTAAGTTCTTCTTCGAGAAGATCAGGGATGCGGGTATACCTACCCATTACGTAAGCGCTGATCTGGAAAAAGCCGAGCTTACGGTCATTGCCGTGGATCCTATTGGTAAAGGGTTGGAGGTCATATGCAGATACAGGGCCGTCGGCAGCTTCAGGAGAAGATACGGAGACTGCTGCACGGAAGGTCAGCCATTGGACGCCTTGATCGAATTCACGCTGAAGGACGATGCGCGCGGAGATCCGCTCATCACGGAGGATGCTCTTTCAATGCTCGGTCTCTTGAGTCTCAGGGAATCCCATGAACTTAAGGTCACGGCAAAAAGGATCGCCGGCCTCATTAAAGAGAAATTGACAGAAAGGGGCATGGAACTCTATGACATCAAGTTCGAGTTCGGAAGATCGAAGAAGAACGGACAAATGCTTCTGATAGACGAGATATCCATGGGCAACATGCGCGTCTACAAAGACGGCAAACAAGTGGATCCCATGGATCTTGTGAAGCTTGTGCTTGACTGATCGAAGTTCAGCGCGGATCTGAGGGATGACAAGGAGTGATCCGCCTCACTATTTTTCACACGGGCACACAACGGCGGTCCCCGCTCCGTTTACATTTACACAATTCCGGCCATCAGATAATGCTATACAATCTCAGTATAATAGTGAGAACAGCGACCCCTAAACCCACTGATACTGCAATCATGATCCTAAATGTCTTGAAATTTAAATCCGCCTCGAATGCGGAAAAGTCGTAGATTATCTCTGCCTTATCGGATCTGGCATCCATTGTTTTCTTTAGTTCACATTCAAATCCAGTCAAACGTGCACTGTAGATTTCTAAGAATCTTCCCATGTAGAGGCTGTTGGTCTTTGTGACGCCATTGTATCTTTCCACCTCTCTCCAACTCTTCCTCCACTTCAACCTGAAGCCTTTCCATCTTAAGGAAATCGGTGAGTCTGTCCTCCATTCTAGTGTACGTAAGAATATTTCGGCTATATCTCGTTCGACACACTCTTTGGATGACCAGACCGGTGCGTTCATAGCAGTGCAATCACAGACACCTTCGGAGCATGAATCCAGATTTGACCGGAAGTATTTCCAGACGGATGCTATAAGGGCCACTTGGTCGGTGTTCTCATGGTCGCTCCTTTCACCTACGATTCCTATCGAACACAGGCCGCCTTCATCGTGTATCTTTATTTCTATATCTTTGGTAACATTGTTCCCGGAGATACTGTCTGAATAGTTCACACATATTTTTATGAGTCTGGTTTCGATAGTCAGTTCCGCAGTAGAGTCTTCGAGTATAACCAACGCCGGATTACAGAGATTGCAATCATGACATGCCGCATTGGACCCATTTTCGAAAAACTTAGGACACGATTTATGCTCACCGTCAATCCATCTCTCGCATATTCTGCCCGATAGATTGGGAACCCAACCCCACCAGCCATAATTTGATGACATGTTGACACTGATCAGGCCTTTATTCCAAACAATGGTTTGCGGCCGTGCAACATCTTACTCTCTTTGGTGGCCTCAGCATGTGCCCTGCCGCCTATTAGAGAATATTTAACGTGTCCGGCGCGAACCAGTCTGTCCAGTTGTATAATGTCGTCCTTTTCAACAGGCTTTCTTACATAGTATTTGAAATATGTGCTGTTGAATTCCCTCAATTCCTTGTCATTCATGGTTTTGTTCCCTTCCCGTTCCTATGACTGTCGGATTATTATGATATTCGCCTGTGTCGAGCGTGCTCCGAGGCCTCTTTCCAAACCTCATATCGGAGCACATTCCACATATCCGAGGTATACGCCACAGGCTCATGGCGGAGTGTGTCAAATCAGCTTATTTGACATGTCGAATATAAATGTTCGTGTTGATTTTTAAATCTACCGTATGTCACAGCGTCCATCGGATGTTTTCCTGTACATTTAAAGTATCATTTAAAGTACCGCTCACATAAGGGATTGAATATTACAATCCTTCCGATGGGGAAATCTTTATCTAAATTAATCTCCATTAAGTTAATGTAAATTATGTTAGGTGTCTAAAATGAGATTCTATGACCGCGAAGAGGAGATGGAAGTTCTCAAGCGGAACCGCACCATGTCAGCGAAGACCGGCGTCTTCACCGTGATAACCGGAAGGAGGCGTATCGGAAAGACATCGTTGATAAAGGAATCCGAAAAGCACGGCAAAGTGCTTTATTTCTTCATACCGCGCATAAATGAAACGCTTCTCTGCGAACATCTTACAGGCGATGTAAAGACCGATCTCGGAATATCACTGATAAATTCGGGCCGCTTCCGCGATCTGTTCGAACAGCTCATGAGATACGGTCTGGAGAATAACTTCACATTCATCATGGACGAGTTCCAGGAATTGGAGAGGATCGATAAGTCCATAATGAGCAGCATACAGGAACTCTGGGACGAATACGGATCAAGGTCAAAGATAAATCTGATCGTCTGCGGCTCCGTGCAATCCATGATGATAAAGATATTCGAAAGGAACAAGGAACCATTGTTCGGAAGAGCGACATCGAAATTAGATATAGGTCCATTCAGACCGAGTGTAGTGAAAGAAATACTCAAAGACCACAATCCCGACTATGAACCGGATGATCTGTTGTTCCTTTACATGGTGACAGGCGGTGTGCCGAAATATATTGAATTACTGATGGATGCCAGTGCTGCATCCTTAGAAAAGATGCTGAACAGTGTCTGTTCCATGGATTCATATTTCCTGACGGACGGAAAGGACCTCCTGGTATCAGAATTCGGGAAAGATCACAGAACATATTTCTCCATTCTGCAGCTGATCGCGAACGGGAAGAACACACTGAGGGAGATAAACGACGCGACGGGAAAGGAATCCGGCATGTATCTTGAGATCCTGGAAAAAGAGTACGGAATGATAAAGAAGGTCCGGCCGATCTTCTCCAAGACGAAAAGCAGGGATGTCAGATGGCAGATGTCGGACAATTACCTCAGGTTCTATTTCAGATTCATAAGCAGTAACATTTCCGCCGTCGAATTCAAAAGATATGACCTTCTTAAAGATGCCATACGTGAAGGATATGCAAGTTACAGCGGCAAGGTACTTGAAGATTATTTCATTGCGAAGATAGCGGAGGAAGAGAGGTTCACTGAAATAGGAGCATATTGGGACAGGAAGGGGCACAACGAGATCGATATCGTCGTTCTGAACGACCCCAAGAAGGCGACAGTGATCGAAGTTAAACGGGATCCCGATAAAGCGAGCATCGGCGAACTCAGGAAAAAGGCTGAAACGGTCCAGAAACTGAAAGAGTATGACATAGAGTACAGACTACTTTCGCTCGACGACATGTGATCTGTTACGCGGCCTTTGCGAGTTTTTATGTAACTCTCTCGATAGTTATCACAGACAGAAACATGAGATCATATTCATTCTCTGACCGCGTTACATATGTCCTTGGATATGCAGAATGCGGCATACAGAGGTACGCTGAATATACGGTTATCGAAACCGAAATTCCTTGCCGACACTCTGACAGCATATTTCGTTTTATGTTTCTCCATGAATGCGTTCATGCTCAAGGACTTGACGTGAGAAGAACTCTTCATCTCCAAAGGTACAACATTGCCGTCCGAATCCTGGAACAGGCAATCCAATTCCTTAGTGGGTGAAGGAGCCCAATAATACGTTTTGATGCCGTTCGCTTTCAGTGTTTGAATAACGTAGTTCTCAGTGAGCGCACCTTTGTACGTGTCGATGCCCGGACTTTCGGATATTATCATCTTAGAAGGTATCCCAAGTTTTGATGCCATTAATCCCGTGTCTCCCATATACAGTTTGAAGTACGGATCCTCCGAATGTACGCTCAGAGGAACTGTTGTTGCATTCACTCTTATACAGCGATTCACAAGACCTGCCGCAAGAAGCCAATTCAGCGGCATCCCTGCCTCCCTTGTACGTGTGCCCTCGGAAACGTCCTTGAGAATGAATCTTTTATTCTCTCTGAGCAGCTGATTGGGAATGGATGACCATATAGCTTTTATCATAACGGCTTCCGCTTTCGATGTATACTTGGACATATCGCCCATGTATGCTGCATCGATATCCGCGTGTATCGCCGTTATCACGGATGCATCCGCTCCTTCTGAGAATCTCTCGACGGCCTCGGGAAGTCCTCCGACGGCCGTATATGTACGATATATCTCCATCGCCTTGTCGTGCAGATCGTAACTCTTCTGCGAAGAGAAGGACCTTTTGATACCGTCGGCAATCCGTCCGTTCCCCGTTGCCATCATGAACTCCTCGATATCCATGGGATACATGCGGAACATGTTCACACCGCCTACGGGGAATGAGAAATCCTCTCTTTCCAGAGCGATACCGAGAAAGCTGCCCGTCGCGATGATATGGTATCCCGGATCGTTCTCCTTGAAATATTTCAGAGAAAGAAGAGCGCGGTTACACGCCTGTACCTCGTCGAATATTATGAGCGTATCATTCTCCATTATGTCGATGCCGCAGAAAGCGGACAAAGAATCGACTATCCTCTTCGTGTCTAAATCGTTTTCAAATATCTTCGATGTCTGTTTATTGAATTCGAAATTGAAATACGCCACATTCTTGTAATAAGTGCGGCCGAAATGCAACGCCGAATATGTTTTACCGATCTGTCTTGCACCGCATATCAGTAATGGTTTGCGATTGGGATCGTTCTTCCATTCCAGCATCTTTGCGGTGATCTTTCTATCCATAATGTGTAATTGTCACACTCAATATATATGTTTTATGTGTGATTTTAACACATTATCTAGAGGTCAATCCAACATCATAATGTGCCGTAATGTAAGGTCCGAAGTTCCTGCCAGGACATAAAAAGGACACATCATTCGCCGAGCAGCCATCTGACGATGTTCCTGTGCTTTATCCCGTAATGATCGTCCTCCATTTCCGGGTCCATCGATATTATCAGTTTAGGATGGTTGTCCTTTATCTCCAGAAGCGGTCTCAGCTCCCGTTCGGCGGTAGACTCTTCGGACATGGTTTTCGTGACCTGTATGTAAACGATATCGTCCCCCCATCCTTTGGCTATGAAGTCCACCTCATACGAACCGACCTT
Source organism: Candidatus Methanomicula labiotermitis (assembly GCA_009780575.1). Taxonomy (GTDB): domain Archaea; phylum Thermoplasmatota; class Thermoplasmata; order Methanomassiliicoccales; family Methanomethylophilaceae; genus Methanomicula; species Methanomicula labiotermitis. Next base: position 47,074 of record WQZU01000005.1, on the reverse strand, counting down.
TCCTATGCTCACCTCATATCCTCTTCGTATGAGCTCAAGGTAGACGATGTTCTCTAAGATCCTTCCTGCGCCGTCCGGCCTGCCGCCGATGAACCCTCTGAATCCAGGGTCCACGACATAATATTTCCCAAGCGTCTTCAATCTGAGTTTTCCGGATATATCGTATCTTCGTACCCTGTACAGCAGGAACGCGCGTTCCATCATCAGTAAATAATCTTCGATCGTATGCGGATTGCTTTTCCTGCCGCTGCGGTTCAGGTAATCGGAGATGCTTTTCGCCGATACCGTATTCCCAATGTTCTCGATCAGATATTCGGCGAGGTCCCTGAGCAGTGCGGTACTCCTTATCTCATTCTTCTTCGCCAGGTCGAGATCGAGGACGGTGCTGTATATACCCATGAGCATATCCTTCTGAAGCATAGGCCTTTCATGCAACAAGGCAACTGACGGGAACCCGCCCGTTTTGATATATTCTCGAAAGGATGCATCCTCATTCTTTGAATCGGTGAAGTCCAGGTATTCCTTGAATGATAACGGTAATATCGGTATCTCGATGAACCTTCCAACAAGCTTCGTACCAAGATGCGGAGAGAGCATCATGGCGTTAGAACCGGTGACGTAAAGATCGGCGTCCAATTCAGTGTACATACTGATGAGCGCACTCTCCCAATCGTCTATGTTCTGAACCTCATCCAGCAGAACATAATTCCTGACGCCTTTTTTTATCTGACCTGCAACCAGATCGTACATACCCTTCCAATCCGAGACCTTCTCCTTCGCATCCTTCGTGTCCGTGTCTATCCTTACGATCCTTTCCTTCTCTATGCCGATCGATGTGAGGTATGATTCAAAAAGATTCAACAGTGTGGACTTTCCGCATCTTCTGACTCCGGATATCACTTTGATGACCGGTGCGTCCATGGAATCGATCAATCTGTTCAGATACGTGTCTCGGGCCTTTGGCATCATGGTATGAAGATATACGAGGAACTAAGTAGATAAATGTTTTGAATTATACTTCAAAAACTTTTAAGAAATTGTTTTTTTTGAATTGCGTTTCAAAAACTTTTAATGTGTATCCATACATGAGCGCAGGTTCCGACATATTATCCAATTGTACTACTGCATCATGATGGATTCACAATTCCGAAATGAGATCAGCGTTTCCGCCCCTTCTCTTTGAGTTCCATGACTCGCTCATACTCCTCTCTTGTGATCCTTTCCGCCTCGTCAGGGTCCATATCACTGTCGTAATCCTCTCCCGCCCGGTCTTCCTCAAGATAGAGAAGTAGCGGGCTTGAAGGGATACGAACTGTGACGGAAAGCTTGTTCTGATATGTTTCGGAAGCGTTTGCCTTTCTTCGCAATAAGCTGAAAAACATCCGGAAGACAATAAAGTGTTAAGTATGCCGCTTCTTATCGTGGTATACCCGTTGTAAGGAGGTGCGACCGCTTGGCTACCATTGACGAACAGATCAAGGAATTGGAAGAGGAGATAGCCAACACCAAATACAACAAAGCCACGCAGGCCCATATCGGAAAACTGAAGGCGAAGGTCGCCCGCCTGATGAACGAGCAGGAAAAGAAGCGGTCCGCCAAAGGAGGAGGGAAAGGATACAGCGTCAGGAAATCCGGGAACGCGACCGTTGCGCTTGTAGGATTTCCGAGCGTCGGGAAATCCACGCTCCTTAACCGCCTCACAGGCGCCAGATCGGCCACCGGCGCTTATCATTTCACAACGCTGGATGTCGTTCCGGGAGTTCTTGAATACAACCACGCGAAGATCCAGATCCTTGATATGCCCGGGCTGATAAAGGACGCGTCCAAAGGCAAGGGAAGAGGCCGCGAGGTGATCGCCGCCGCAAGGTCCGCGGACGTCATATTGTTCGTTTCCGATGTCTTTTACCCGGATCTTTCGATACTGAGCACTGAACTGTGGGATGCCGCCATAAGGATCAACCAAAGGCCTCCGGATGTTGTCATAACGTCTTCGGATTACGGCGGAATATCGATAAAGCCTACCGTAAAGCTTACAAAGATCGATGTTCAGATGGCTTCAGAGATGGTGTCCGCCTACGGCCACGTCAACGCCGCCGTTGTTATACGTGAGGATATTGACATGGAACAGCTTCTGGACGTTCTCGCCGGGAATCGTGTTTACATTGATGCGATCGTCGCTGTCAACAAGGTCGATCTTGCCGACGTGAACAGATTGGATGATGTGTATAAGCAGATACCCGATCTCAGGAAAGTTCCGGTTTCAGCGGCAACCGGTTACGGTATCGAAGATCTGAAGCAGGCGCTCTTTGAGACGATAAAACTTATCAGGATATATCTGAAACCGCAAGGCCAGGAAGCCGACATGGACGTACCTTTGATCGTTAAGTATGACAGTACCATCGGAGACGTCTGTGAGAACATCCACAGAACGTTCCGCCCCAATTTCAGATACGCCATGGTGTGGGGGGACAGCGCCAAGTTCCCCGGGCAAACGGTTGGTATAGACCACGTTGTTCGGGACGGCGACGTTGTTACGATAATAGTGCGCAGATGACGCTCGAGAGTCCTTGGTTTTTTCTGGAATTCAACGAAATCGTGTTTCGGCCCGTATAATTATTTCTCGCGGCACTGAATTTTTCATTCTCCGCATGTTTGACCGTATATCGATTACGAACATCGATAACAGAATCTCCGTCCTTGTAATACCATTATCTTACCGTTAAACACGTATTATACGTTTTTACAGTAAACATTAATAATGACAGATGCATATTCATATCAAGTTAAAACGGATATCACGTACGGAGATTGAAAATGTTAATAAGATACACGGTGGAGAATTATAAGTCGATAAAGGACGAGGTCACTCTGTCCATGGAGGCATATACGCGTGACAGAAAGAATAAAAATACAATATTCAATGTCTCTCGCGATCTTAAGATCCTTCCACTCGCGTGCATATATGGAGCCAATGCGTCGGGGAAGACCAATATTCTCGAATCGATGCATTATTTACGGTTTCTGGTAACCCGTTCAGGCCATTTTCAAAAAAAAGATGCCGTGGAACCGAATTATTTCAAATTCGATGATGTCTCTCGCGATAGGGTCACGAGATTTTCCATTGATTTTATTAACGAAGGGCTATTCAATTATTCCCTTTCCGTTCTGCATGGAAAGGTCACGGAGGAGTCACTATCGCTGAATAAAAAATTGCTTTTTCGAAGAACGGAAGGGTATCTGGATCCGAATGTGTCCATTTCCGAAGAAGAAAAAAAGAAGATGGATTTTATCATGGGGTTGACCAACGACAATTCTCTGTTGTTATCGAAATGTTCCGAATCGAATATAACTCTTGTCGAAAACGCCTACAACTGGTTCGACGAAAAACTGTTTTTCACCCGAGCAGGATCATCTCGGAAGATCAATCCGGAAAGAATGAAAGACGCGATCTCAAAACACGGTTCAAAATTGATCGACGTGCTCAACAGAGCGGATCTGGGGATATCCAACATATCCGTGAAAGAATCCGATGATGGGAAACATCCGGAAAGAATACTCAAATTTGCAGAATTGGCAAATGCCGCGGGATTGGAGGTTGACCTGAGAAGATATGAATTCACGGTCGAACACGACATCACATCCGACGACGATTCCAGAAGATATACGCTGGATATGGATGATGAATCGGACGGAACCCAGAAAATGGCAAGAATGACAGTTCTTTGGTTAGACGCGCTTGAAAGCGGAGGAATTCTTATAGTGGATGAGTTGGAAGCCTGTTTACATCCTCATCTGGCGGATCTTTTGATCGAATACATAACGGAACCCGACCTAAACCTGAATGGTGCTCAACTCATGTTCACTACCCATGATGCGTCGATCGCTAAACGTAATAAATTCAGACGGGATCAAATATGGTTCACATCAAGGGAACCCACCGTGGGGGTCACAAACCTGTACTCGCTGTTGGATTACGAGGTCCGACCTGACCTGGAGTTCACGGAGAACTATCTGGCAGGAAGATTCGGTGCAGTGCCTCACGTAAGAAAAAGGGATGTCCGAGAATGAGCAGAAAACCGGGAAAGAGGTCTGCGGCGCTTTTTTACATATTTGCAGAGGGAAAAGCGACCGAAAGAACATATTTTGAAAACAACTACTTCGGAAGATCGCCGAGAATTGATCGAAAACGTCCTCAGATCAACCGTGGCCACAGAAGAGGACAGGATCCCGACAGCATTAAAAGATGGGTCGAGGAAACAATGGGAAAGGTTTCGAATAAAAACGACATAGTCTGGATACTGATAGACAAGGATGCGAACAGTTCCGAAAAGTTGTACGAACTCAAAAGATGGTGCGATGCAAAAGGTTTCAGGTTGGCATTATCCAATCCTCAGTTCGAATACTGGTATGTATTGCATTTTGATTATCTGCACACTAATGTCAATAAGGAGACCTTGCAAAATCTTTTGGAAAAATATTTGAAATGTTCCAGATATGAGAAAGGCGAGTGTTATAGTAAGGAACTTTCCCCACATACGGACAAAGCCATAAAACATGCGGAAAGATTGAGAGAGGAAATAGACAAGGATAAATACTGTGATCACAACCCCTTTACGAATGTGGATTCGTTGATTAAAGGAAATAAGGAAGTACCTGGACTCCGGGCAGTAGAGATTCAGAGAGCCGTATTTGAACATTGATCATCTGTATCTGAAACCAAGGCCAGGAAGCCGACATGGACGTACCTTTGATCGTTAAGTATGACAGCACCATCGGAGACGTCTGTGAAAACATCCACAGAACGTTCCGCCCCAATTTCAGATACGCCATGGTGTGGAGGGACAGCGCCAAGTTCCCCGGGCAAACGGTTGGTATAGACCACGTTGTTCGGGACGGCGACGTTGTTACGATAATAGTGCGCAGATGACGCTCCGGAGAGTAATCCATTTAATACGTTGTTGCGTTTCAACGGAATATGATCCGATGTCCGCGCGGTACGAGGGATTTCCTTCCGGATGAGATGGAAAGAAGGAGACATTACGAGAATGTTCTGAGGACCGTTGCGGGAACGTTCGGATTCAGGGAGATCGCAACGCCGATATTCGAAGAAGCGTCTCTCTTTGTGATAAAATCCGGCCCGAACATCCTTGACGAGATATACGCGTTCAAGGACAAAGGCGACAGGGACCTTGCCCTGCGCCCGGAACTTACTGCTCCCGTTGTCCGTATGTTCGTAAACGGCATGAGCAACGAACCCAGGCCTTTGAAGCTTTTCTACTTCGGTCAGTGTTTCAGGTACGAGCGGCCGCAGAGCGGCCGCTACCGTGAGTTCTTCCAGTTCGGTGCGGAGATGATCGGCAACGCCAACGCCGAGACCGACGCCGAGGCCATTGCATTGGCGGTATCCATGATAAAGGCGCTTGGCCTCAGGAAATATAAGATCAGGATAGGGCACATAGGCATCCTGAGGAATATGCTCGCTGAAGCGAACGTTCCGCAGGACGGGATGCAGGAGATACTTCAGAAACTGGACAAGAAGATGTACGATGAGGCCGGATCATTGCTCAGATCGGCGGGTGTTTGCGACGATTCCGTGAAGAGGATATTCGAAACCGCCGGAACAACAGGCGGTAAAGAGGTTCTTGACAAAATCACGGATGACGCGGCCGCGTACATGAAAGAAGTTATGGAAATACTCGAAGCAATGAACGTCACCGATGCGGAGATAGATCTCGGTGTTGTCAGAGGATTGGATTATTACACCGGTATGGTGTTCGAGGCCGAGGCGCCGTCCCTCGGTGCGGAGAAACAGATCTGCGGCGGCGGCTCGTATTCGCTGTCGGAGCTTTTCGGCGGCGAGAAGGTGTTCTCGACCGGTTTTGCAATAGGTTTCGACAGAATACTTCTTGCAATGGAGAAGGAAGGCCAAACGTTCAGGAACAAAGGCGTTGACGCTTACGTTGTTCCCGTGTCGGATGATGTCCGTCTAGAAGCTGTTAAGATCGCTTCGATGCTCCGCAGCCGCGGCATTGTAACGGATATTGACATAATGCGCAGAAAGATGGCGAAAGCGATGAAGCATGCGGCCTCCGCCGGCGCAAGATACGCCGTGATAATCGGAAAGAGCGAACTGGAAGAGAATTCCGTTACCGTCAGAAACATGGAGACCGGCGACCAAAGGATGATCAGGCTGGATGAACTGTTCGGATTGTTCTTATGATGCCGTCCGACGATCGTTGTGAATAAAGGATAACAAGAAGACGATAAGAGACGACGATCAAGATAGGTTATTATTTCCGCGGCTTCACGGGCCGAGGCGATCTGCATCTCCGTCCTCCTTGCGATGGCACAGATCGCCTAAGTGACCGGATAAACGGGCTTATCGCTATGATAACTTTGGATGAAAAGTGACCGGGCCTTTCATGAACGATCATATCCATATCATACTGTTATAGAGTTTACAGACGATTCATTATATGTTTTGCGATACAAGAAAGAACAAAGATATCTTTTTGTACCGATCTCTTCAATAAATCCATTGTGCCTTTGAGAATTACTATGTATTTTCCTGTAGCCTCTGAACAAAAGATATTTACCTTACTTACGAGTTAGGGAATTATGAGTTAGGAACTCGTGAGTTAGGAAATCTCATTAAGGCGATGCATATGAAAAAATTCTTCGATGAGGGCAGGATGCGCGAACTCAGATCACTTGAGGAACTTTACGGATACAATGAGTTCACGTTCGCCGTTATATACGGCCGCCGGCGTGTTGGAAAGACCAGTTTGATCAACGAGTTCATAAACCGCGGCGATAAGAAGGCGATAAGGTTCACCGCCACAGAGAACACGGACACCGTGAACCTGGAGAAATTTTCACAAAGCGTGTTCGAAGTATATCCTGAATTGTCATCCGTTCAGAGTTTTCCTAAATGGGAGAGTGCATTCGACTATATCACAAGGCAGTCGAAAAAAGAAAAACTGATCTTGGTGATCGATGAATATCCGTATCTCGCAAAGGCAAATCCGGCGATATCGTCTGAGCTCCAGAGGCATATTGATCTTCATATGCAGAACACCAATATGATGCTGATACTGTGCGGTTCGTCGATGTCGTTCATGGAGAAACAGGTACTGGGCTACGAAAGTCCGCTGTACGGAAGACGAACTGCGCAATACAAGCTCATGCCGCTTGATTATTACGACAGCGCAGCATTCTTCGGGAATGCCAGTATCGAGGACAAACTGCTCGGATATGCTGTTACGGGAGGCATACCGCTCTATCTCAAGGTGATATCAAGATGGTCAACGGTGGAGAAGGGAATAGATAAGGCCTTCTTCACAAAGGAAGGTTTCCTTTATGAAGAACCGCATAACCTTTTGAAGCAGGAGCTTCGCGAGCCTGCCTTGTACAACTCCGTAATAACAGCTATAGCGAACGGTTCCACCAAACTGATCGAGATTTCAGCGAAGGTCAAGGAAGAGGATAGCAAGGTTGCGAAGTACATCAGAAACCTCATCGATCTGGTAATACTGGAGAAGGAATTATCGATGTTCGCAAAGAACGAACGGGACGGCATATACCGTATAAGAGACAATATGTATCGTTTTTGGCACCGTTTCGTTCCCGATGCGGTGACGCTGATAGAGAGCGGTTACGAGAACATCTATGAAAAAAAGGTAAAGCAGTTCATTCCGGATTTCATGGGACAGGTGTTCGAGGCGGTCTGCGAGCAATATTTGCTGCGACTGAACGTCAAAGACAGATTGCCGTTCCTCTTCGATAACATCGGCAGATGGTGGGGCGGCAACCCGCTCACTAAAAAGGAAATGGAGATTGATGTGATCGCATCATCCAAAGACGGAAAATTGATAATCGGCGAGTGTAAATGGAAGAACAAAGAGGTCGGTTCGGATGTTTACAGAGACCTGAAGGAAAAGGCGGCTGTGTTTACCGGAAAGGAGATACACTATTACCTATTCTCAAAGTCAGGATTCACCCGAAATCTGAAAGAGGATGCAGCGAATGACAGCAGGCTCACGCTTGTGTCGCAGGAAGACCTGTTCAGGCTGTGATGTCGGTAAATTTGGTAAGGGTCGTGTTTTGTAAGATTCGAGTACCCGACAGTTCATTCACCCTATAAAGCCCGGATATCGGTTGCGGACCGGCGCAGCCTTAATGATTTGCGGACGAAGGATCTCCCTGTTCTGCGATCATATCTTCTGCATCCCGTACATTTCCATTACCTCGGCAACGCTTGTCGAATCTTCCGGAGCTTTGTCGTTCCTGACTTTTCCGGTGAATCTCGGAAACCTCAGAGCCAGTCCTGCATCCTCTTTGAAAACGCCGGCCGCGGCCGTGTGTATCGGACTCAGGCTCAATTCGGCGGCCGTTACCTCAAGTATGACGGACGGATCGAACCAGACGTCCGGGATCATCTTCGAATCCACGTTCTCGGGTTTGCCGGCCGTTTTGTATTTGTCAAGAAGATCGGGCATCGAATCGAGGAACGCGTCATCGAATCCCGTACCGAGTTTGCATATCGTTGCGTACGTCTGCATCTCCCTGTCATATGAGGCCATCAGCAATGCTCCGTACCTTCCTTTGCGCTTTCCCATGCCGTAGAATGCGCCGACGACCGCCAGATCGAACGTGTCCGTCATATCCGAATGATAATCCTTCTTGTACTTTATCCAAAGGAATCCTCTGTTCCCGGCTCTGTATACCGATGCACCGGCAACAGATTTTGCCATTATGCCTTCGCATCCGTCCGATAATGCTTTAGTGAAGAATGTTTCGGCTTCAGCGGCGGAATTGACCGTCTGCATGTGCGACATCACGATGTTGTCCGAATCGTTGAACGCATGCGAGAGTATATCGCGCCTTTCCGGATACGGCAGATCTGTGGTATCTTCGCCGTCTGTTTGCAGTATGTCAAACAAAAATATCTTCACCGGATAATCTTTGACCGCATCTTCCATGCCGTGCTTCCTTCTTCTGTGCGTAACCTCCTGGAAAGGAAGCATCCTGCCGTCCTTTGCGTTCACGGACACGCATTCCCCTTCCACGATCGCTTCCTTCCCCTTCAGCGCGTTTTTCAGCGAACTCGCGATATCCGGGAAGTTGTTCGTCATATCCTCCAGACGTCTTGAATATAATCTTACGCCCTCTTCCGATATGTGTGCCTGCACCCTTATACCATCATATTTGTACTCCATCGCGCACGTGCCTTCCATCCTTTCCATTATCTCCGACAGCGAGGGAAGGCGTTCCGCGAGCATCACCTTTATCGGGTTCCCGAGTTTTACGCGTACGTTACGTATCGCATCCATGCCGCCGGACGCAAGCGTCTCCGCGACCATTCCCATGTCGCATGTGACGTTGAACGCCCTCTCTATCTCCGGACGGTCGCTCTTTTCAGCGAAGGACAGCGCCAATGCGTCCAGTATCGTCATCGATCCGGCGCCGACCCTCATCCTTCCGGTGACTATCCTGCATAGGTATCTGGCTTCTATCGGCCCGGAATCGTGAAGCATATTCGCCAGCAGCTTCATTTTCCGTTCCTGCGAATCCTTTCCTTCGGATCCTTCGATCAGTACCAGATTTTTTATCACGCGTTCTACCGTAAGCGGTTCGGAGAACAGAGCCGTTTGTTTCTTCCCCCCGATCAACAATTCCGCCGCTGTTCCCGGATCGCCTTCCTTTATCGACAGTTTTTCAACCTCGTTCTCGCTGAACCCCGATGTTAAGGATATCGCCTTGAGAACAAGTTTGTCGGACATTCCGAGCTTCTGAGGAAAGAAATCCGGATGCAGTTTCCCTTGTGAAAGATACACAACGCTGCGAAGCGTCCGCGGCTCCAGCGTCCTGAAAAGGTCGGACAGTATAGCCGTCATCTCCAGACGGCTGCTTGTTCTCTCTGTCTTATCGAAAACGGATGCTATGTCCGAGTAAAGCATGGGATGTCATATACGTTCCCGTTTAACAATATTCGCCATAAACCGTATTCAGCGATTCATGGCTAAATGGAATATTTTACATGCCGCAGAGGCTGAGATCGCATATTCTGTTTGAGGATCGTGTACCTTTCGCACAGGCGACTCCTCTTGGAAGAGGACTGCACCATCCTGCTAAAGTTTGACATGAGGCTCAGCTATATTAAAAATATAGCTGTAATGCAAAAATATACCTGTGTTTTGATGAGATACCTGTTTAATATATACGAGGCACATCTTAACACATATAAACAATCGGAAACAGGTGACAAAATCGGGGAATCTATATGGGCAGCCGAACTTCTTGCCGTACGATGGTCGTTGCGATGTTATTTGTTGCGATGCTCATCACGTGTTATGCTTATGATCATGATCCGGAACAGGGATCTGATACCGGAGTTCTCGGAGAGACGGTTTCGGACAACGGAAACGGCGAAACGTACAGAATGACCGGGCAGATCCTGATAAAGGATTTCTATTACGAGAACGGTGAATGGGACTATTTGCCGAACGGAAAGAACGGCGTCCTGATATTCTATACTCTGAACGGTAAAGATATGCGCGTTTACACGGAGTACTGTGAGCAGTACGTGGAAGGTATGAAGACAGCGGGCGTGTACACCGTTGAAGGCATACCGCATGGTTCCACCATTGTGATAACGAACATATACCTCTGCTATTACATATCAGGAGTATACGTTGAATGCCCTATCTATGACGGGCAGTACATATTCGAAACAAATGTTGAAGACTATGTTCAGACCGCGTTCAGTAATATCACAGGCGATATAACCGTCAGCACTATCTATATGGATCTCGTCGCCTGGTCCGCCGCCGCGGATTATCCATGCAGGTGTGATGAGCATTATGGCTTCCACGGACTCGGCGACGACGGAGACGGATTGGCGGTTGAGATAATATTGGCGGCGGTTATCGTTTCGGCCGTTGTGATCGGTATTATCGCATTCCGGATGAGATCGTGACCGGTAAACGATTTTCTTTCCTTAAGGGCGGTCGAAATCCGCCACGCCCTTCTGGATCGTCTTCGGGACGGGATCAGCGCGTATGCTCTCCCTGAGCTTTCTTAGGCGCCGGATCATCATATCTTCCTTCTTCCTGCTGACCTCTTCGAATGCTTCGTCCCTTGTTCCCTTTGCGGTCAGAACGTATATTACGCCGTCGTTCTTCCTTCCGGTCCTTCCTCTGCGCTGTATCGTACGTATCTCTGACGGAACATTCTCGTAAAAGATCACAAGATCGGTACTTGTGACGTCCAATCCTTCCTCTCCGACGGATGTTGCCACAACCACGTTGTATTTCCCGTCGCGGAAATCTTTCAGAAGTTGCGTCTGCTCCCTTTGTTTAAGGCCGCCCGCCGACTGGCCTATCAGTTTTCCCACGGATACGCCGTTGATGCCGGAAAGCTTCTCAACGAGCAGTTCGCATGTGTTCCGGTAGTGGCTGAAGACTATCACCTTTGATTCCGGACGGTAGTTGATCTCCTTGCTCACTAAGCTCATGACTCTGGATATCTTCGGATGTTCAACGTTCGTTTTTTCAAGTATGCCGCATATCTCTTTGAATTCTTTGCGCGATAATATCTCCTTTGCGCCTTTGCCTCCTTTTCCCTGAAGTGCTTCTTCCTTCAGTTTATTGAGATACGCGCGCAGCGCCGTGACTCCCTGCGTTTCCGCAAGACCTATCGCATGTCCCAGCTTAATTGCCATCGACTGAACAGAAAGCGCTCTGTACATGACCGCCGATCTCTCGCCGGACCTGTGTCTGAACTGCAATGTCCTTCCGGCGATGAGCAGCTGCTTCGTTGTCACACGGTCGGAAGGCGGCAATGCCCTGAGATTGATCAGTTCCCCGGTATAATCATTGAACATCTTATCCAGCAATCCGATTATATCAACGAGGTCCTTGGGCATGTCCAGTTCTATCCTGTTTATCGTTACGTTGTATGTATAAGGCGAAACATCATGATCGTCTTCGGAGCGCATGTCTATCCTTTTCAGCGAAAGGTTGCAGCATATGTCGTCCAGACGTTCTCTTTCGCTTCCGGGGGAGGCGGTCATTCCCAATGACAATCCGTCCGCATTCTTTGAATACTCGGCGGCAACTGCCACGTAAGCATAATTCCCCGTACCTCTGTGCGCCTCATCGTATACAACCAGACCAAAATCGTTCAGATCGTACAACCCATTTTTTAGATCATTTGCGACCGCCTGAGGCGTTGCGATTATGACGTCGTTCTCATCCGTTATGCGTTTCCTCTTCTCAGGAGGCATATGGCCGTTCATCACGCTCACATCCGCATCCGTAAGAAGCGATGAGAACGTCGAATGGTGCTGATCCGCCAGCGGTTTCGTCGGTGCAAGGATCAGTACTTTTTTATTCTTCTCAAGAACATCGGCAACAACGAACAGAGCGACTATCGTCTTTCCCAGTCCGGTCGGCAGTATAAGTAACGTTGAATCTTTTGAGCACCCTTCCGCCATGCGCATCTGATATTCCCTTTCCTCAACGGTATTGCGGACTATGCGCGGATGTTCTGCGAAAGATACCATTGATACATTCAGCGCCGAACTCTTTATAAAATATTGTCATGAGGTGCCCGAAAGTGATCCGGGATTTTAGTATGTAAGCCTGTTCTCCGTGCGATCATCGGGCGTCCGAAACCCATTTCCATTTTTACGGATTTTTAAGATATACGGGTGCGGCGGCCGTGTCGATCGATGTGTTGCTCTTTTCATTGGAGGGTTGCCGTCTCCATGCGTTATTTGATGTACTGGATGTGTTGGATGGTCTGGTCTATACTTTATATACTATTCGTCTTGAAATATACTACTTGCTTTAAGAGCGCACACTTCAATTGGTGCGCGGGAGTAATTGTTTGAGCTTATAGGAATAAAGGAGAGGGATTATGAGCGGATTATTGAAGCACTTTCAAAGAGATGATATGAACGGAAGGAAAAGAAAATCCCGTTCAAAGGGAATTGTTTTTTTGGTCTCCTTCGCATTACTGTTCTCAGCGTTTGCGGGAGTGATCGGCGCGAGCGTGAATGATCGCGATGACCGTGACGGATCTTTAGGTGTGAGTTCGGTTTCCGGCATGAATGTTGTCATCGAGTGGAAAGACAACTTCGGCGGAGACGGAGACGATGTTTTCTACGGTGTTGCGGCAACATCCGACGGCGGATTCGTTGCGGTCGGTTATTCAATGAAAGAATCGTTCGGTCTGAATTTACATAATCCAAGCGGCGGGAACAGTGATGCGCTCATAATCAAGTATGATAAAGATGGAAAAATAGAGTGGAAGAAGAACTTCGGCGGATACGGCGATGATGTGTTCCGCGCGGTCACCGTGATGCCCAACGGCAATATCGTTGCTGCGGGTTCATCATCCGAAGAAACATTCGGCACCGGCGACTGGACCGGTTTCACCGGCAGAGGAGGATGGGACGCTACCGTCGTTGTCTTCTCTGAGGAAGGAAACGTAGTATGGAAGAAGAACACCGGCGGAGTAGGCGATGACCACTACTACGGAGTGGCGATAACTTACGACGGTAATATCGTCGCGGTGGGATCATCGGCGGCGGAATCATTCCAGACCGGAGATTGGGTCAATTATGCGGGACGGGGAGGACAGGATGCTATCATCGTCGAGTATGAGGCAACCGGCCAGCAGAAAAGAGGAACGTACTTCGGCGGATCGGGTATTGACGTATTCAAGGATGTTACCGTGTTGCCCAACGGTAATATCGTCGCGGTCGGAATATCATACTCAGCTTCGATCGGCAACGGCAACTGGTATGGTTTCGAAGCCAAAGGACATGAGAATGCGGTCGTTGTCGTGTTCGGCAAGAGCATATACGACACTATAGTGTACAAAAACAACTTCGGAGGGATTTACTACAACTTCTTCTACGGCGTTGCGGCAACACCCGACGGCGGATTCGCTGCGGTCGGAAATTCCTCATATTATTCATTCAACAGTAAGGATTGGAACGGAGTCTACGCCAAAGGGGGAAATCATGACGCGATAATCGTCAAATACATATTCGATGAAGATTCCGGAGGATTTACGGTCGAATGGGCATACAATTTCGGAGGAACCAGGGATGATTCTTTCTTCGGAGTCACGGTTATGCCCGACGGCAGCATAATTGCGGTCGGCCATAACGGATATGACGCGGTCGCGGTCAAATACGTTGCCGGAAATGAAGGCGCTGAGGTTGAATGGGCTCTGCCGATCAATGAATCGTGGTATGAGAGATACAGCTTCTACGGAGTGGCCGCAACGGAAAACGGATTCGCTGCGGTCGGATATCGTGAATCCGCCTGGATCATCACGTTCGATGGTGACGGCGAAAAGAAATGGGAGTGTCATAACGACGGATACCGCGGCGAATTCAGCGCAGTGGCGGCAACACCCGACGGCGGATTCGTCGCGGTCGGGTATTCCGACCGATTCGGCAGAGGCAACGCGGGATGGGGAGGATCGGACGCTCTTATTGTTAAATATGATAAGAACGGAAAGATCGAATGGTTTAGGAATTTCGGAGGGGAGAGCGATGATTTCTTCCGCGGAGTTGCAGTGTTGCCGAATGGCAACATCGTTGCCGTGGGAACCTCGTATGAGGATTCGTTCGGCACCGGAGACTGGACCGGTCCTCAGCTCGGTGATTCCAATATGGAATACGGTATCGCCGTTGTTTATGACAATAACGGCAACATCGTATGGAAAGATCATTTCGGCGGAGGAGGCGACGATTACTTCTACGGCGTCGCGGCAACACCCGCCGGCGGGTTCGCTGTCGTCGGGTTCTCGTATGATGTGTCGCTTTGGATCGATGACGGGTTAACGGACCGCGGATCTGACGGTATAATACTCAAATTCAGTTACGCGGGCGGAAAATATGAGATGGATTGGGTAAGGGCCTTCGGAGGAGAGAGCTATGATTACTTCTACGGCGTTGCTGTTTTAGCGAATGGTAACATCGTTGCTGTAGGAACCTCATATGAGGACTCGTTCGGCACCGGCAACTGGACCGGCATTTATCTCGGCGACTCCAATATGGAATACGGTATCGCCGTTGTTTATGACAATAACGGCAACATCGTATGGAAAGACCATTTCGGCGGAGGAGGCGACGATTACTTCTACGGCGTTGCGGCAACACCCGACGGCGGATTCGCTGTTGTCGGATTCTCACGGGATGTGTCGCTTTGGATCGATGACGGATTAACGGACCGCGAGTCTGACGGGATAATAGTCAAATTCAGTTACGCGGGAGGAAAATACGAGAAGGACTGGGTAAGGGCCTTCGGAGGAGAGAGCTATGATTACTTCTACGGTGTTGCAGTGTTGCCGAATGGCAACATAGTCGCGGTCGGGTACGTATGTGTGGACTCATTCGGCACCGGCGATCTTACCGGCCTTACAAGCAAAGGAGGATATTATGATGCCATCGTTGTCGTATATGACAGCGACGGCAACATAAGACAGATATACAATTTCGGCGGAAACGGCATTGATGAGTTCTTCGGAGTGGCGGCGCTGTCCGGCGGCGGATTCGTTGCCATCGGATCCTCGGGAGGTTCCATCGGCACCGGAGACTGGAAAGGTTTCGCAGCGAACAATTCCATGGGCGATCCGATCGCTGTCGGATTTGTGCAGATGTGCACAATAACATTCAATCTGAACGGAGGCGCCGGAACGGCCGTGAATTATGTTGATGTTCGCGCAGGTTCCGTTCTGACCGCGCCTGCGGGCACATGGACCAAGGCCGGATACAACAACGACGGCAAATGGTACGTCGACAGTGAAGGCACGAAGGAGTTCGTGTTCGGAGTAACGCAGGTAAACGATAACATCACGTTATATTTGAAATGGATCGCGGCTGCCGTTGTGATGAACACCGTGACGGTCGCGAACGGCGAATTCGGTAAACCGTATTCGTATTCGGTATCGGCATCCTTGGAAGGCGGAGCGGCGGGAGCGATAAGCTACCATCTCTACGGCGAAGGAGTCCTTCCTCCCGGATTGGCGTTGAACGGATCCACCGGAGTCATATCCGGAACACCGAAGGACATTGGTGAATACAGATTCACAGTTCTTGCGGTAAGCACGATCACCAATAAGGAGAACAAGAGGGAGTTCACCATTAACATAGCCGGCGGTTACTACTACTGGAGCAGTCACCCGTACGACCTTAACAAAAGATTCGCATCGCTTGCGCAAGTGTCGGCATCCGGAGAATACGGGTTTCTTATCGCAGTCGGATCGTTTGCCGATAATCTCGGAGGCGCATTGTTCTATCTGAACGCGGACCTGTCATTCAGGCCGGGTGCAACGGTCACATGGACCAACGGTACCGTGAACATAGGCGACATTGTTACGAACGACGGTACGCTCATCATTAACAATGTGACCCTCAATGCGAAACACATAACGGAGATCGAATTCATGGGCAGCGGGGAAACCGGCAAGGGAAGCATTGAGATGACGAACAGCAAAATGTCCGCACAATCGATCGAAGTGAACAATCTGAAGATAAGCGGAAACAGCAGCATAGACAGCGACACCGTGACCGTCGGAACACTGACATCGACCGATGCTGATTCCAAACTCACGATCGAGGGTTCCCTTGAAGCCGATTCCATAGATTTCGCGGGCAGCATGGCCATTGAAGGCGATCTTGACGTGAACGGAGACGTCAATGCCGGAGACATCAGCGTTCTGGGAGTTCTCAGCATAAGCGGAGACCTTGACGCCGGACATGTGACGGCAGGCGAGGGTACGATCGGCGGTGCCGCGTATGTGAAAAGCATCAGCGGTTCCATAGAAGCGGCAGGAGGCGTCACGATCAAGACGGACGGAGATGACGGCGATAATATGCTCATCTTCATAGTCGCCGCCGCGGCGATATCCGCATTGGTTGTCGGAGGGATCGTCTGGATGAAGAAACGGTGATCGGAAGATACGCCGCCCTCTCCGGAGGGCGGCTTTCCGTACAATGTCAGGCGCGGCCTGACGGAAAACGCATTCCGCGCCTGATATGAAAGACCGGGTGCGGTTTCGCTGAAATGTTCAACTGCATCCGCCGCTGCCGCACGATCCGCATCCCTTCATATTAGGGTTGTGTATCGTCAGGCCGGTTCCGAAATTGGGATCGTCAACGAATTCGATGATGCACTCATCGAGTTCCTCGGCAGTCTCATTGTCATAGAAAAGAGAGAAGCCGTCCCCTTCCGTGACCTTGTCGCCGTCTTCCGCTTTCTCCTGGAATGACATTCCGAACTGGGGCCCGGAACATGACATCCCCGCAAGATATATTTTTACGCCGTATCCGGCCTTCTTGTTCTTCTCAAGAAGTTCGGAAATGAACTTGGCCGCATCTGCAGTTACCGTTACCATTGTATCACTATCCAACGGAACCGAACAACAGTATATAACTGAATCTGATTGATCCCATGAGCTGACCCTGGATGCCGCGTTCATTTGTCGGATCTCGGGAACATCTCCTTGAACCTGCGGAACGCGTAGGATTGCGCGTGCGTCATGGAAACGACGCTTGCGATCTGCATCGTCTCAATGATCTCGTTCTTTGTTGCACCGGCCTTGGCGGCAAGCTGCATGTGCACCGACATACAATGCTCGGAGCCTTTTGCAGCGGCCGCCGCCAAAGCGGTCAGATGTCTCATCTTCCTTCCGAGTTCGCATTTTCCGTAGAATACCGATCTGCCTATGTTGACGGAAGGAATGAAAAGATCCGGGCGTTCTGACAGAACTTCATTGACAAGCGGTATGAATCCGTATTCTTTTTCAATGCTGTTCAGCATGTCTTTCGTCAACTCTTCTTCAGTCTTTGTTTGACACATGGACAGGAATTGCCGTGCGTATAATATATTACTGCGGTCACAGCGTACGGTATGTAGTTTAACTGTAATCTCTGCCTTTAACTAAAAGCATCTGCGTGGACCTATCATGAATAAAATGCAGAATACGGATGCGGACAGGACGCTGCGCGAATCTTTCGGTGCAGCCGGTAAATCTTACGGATATGATTCCGTGAGCGCGGAATTCAGGGAATTCAAGGAATTCAAAGTGAAATGGTCCAGAAGCAACGGATGGGCCGACTTTGAAGTGAGCGATTACACGAAGGATGCACCGCCTGACGTTCTTGAAGAATTGGCGAAGATGATATTCTCCAGGATCTCGGGGAAAGAAGACGATTATCCGGAAGCGTTCATCAGCTGGATCACGGCGGACGAATTCGTCAGGAACAAGCAATCCGTATATCTGTCAAGATGCCGCAACGTGACGAGAACTCCTGTCGGTAAATACATAGATCTCAATGGATCGTATGATCGGCTGGAAGGACTCGGTCTTGTGAAACGCGACGTCGATACGGTTATCAACTGGACAAAACAGCCGAATGTCAAACGTGTCGGATACTGTTCTGTTTTGATGAAGGTCGTAACGATATCGTCGGTGTTCGATGATCCGTCCATACCCGAGTTCGTTTCCGATTTTGTGCTTTATCACGAGTTGATACATATAAAGAAAGGATTCGACCCGTTCGGCCGGAAGCACGGTCCGGATTTCCGCACGCTTGAGCGTCTGCATCCTCAGTATAAGGAAGCGGAGGATTGGCTGAAAAGGCTTCGTCTTTATGTGTAACGTGTGTGAACCGAAATCATATCAATGGAAAAGCGAACACAATGTGTCCCCCGGCGATAACACGTTCTTTCATCGTCCGATGATGACACCGGCCTCTGAACACTGACCCCGCCGGGGATGTGTGTCGGGTCCCGGGGTTGTCTTCCGGTCACTGCCGGGCGAAATAACATCGCGGCTACCGCAAGGACCCTAATTACGGGACCTCTGTACGCCGCCCCGTATCACGGATCTTCACGTATCGGATCCCATCATCGGTTCGGCATCATTATCACAGCGGACAGCAATATAAACGTATCGATTGATGTGTTTTTCAAATCGGTAAACATCTGAACAGCCGCATTCGGAATGAAGATCTTCCGAAAAACAAAGAATGCCGTTTGAGACAGAATGTCAAGAAATTGATCAAAATACCGAAAACATATTTAATAAAGGGCGTATAGCACGGTCCGATAACATGCATTGGGCTGATGTAATAGCAGATGGGATCATGAAAGAATGCGACAGACCGCTTATCGCCGCGGGGATAAGTCCGACCGGTCACATACACGTCGGAAGTCTCCGGGAAGCGATAACCGCAGAGGCCGTCAGAAGCGCCCTGGAGAGCAAAGGGTCCGATGTCAAGATGATCTATCTCATAGATTCGTTCGATCCCCTGAGAAAGAAATACACATTCCTTCCGGATTCCTTCGAAGAACATGTAGGCAAACCCATATGCAGAATTCCTTGTCCTTGCGGCGAATACGAAACGTATGCGGATTACTTCATACAGCCGTTCTTGGATACTCTCGATGCCATCGGCGTGAAATGCGATATAATGTGGACCCATAAACTCTATGAACAGGGAATGTTCGCGGAAACTGCGGACGCATCGTTCGTAAGACGCGAAAAGGTCATTGAGATCCTGACGGAAGTGGCGCAGAAGGAGAAGAACAATAACTATGCGCCATACAATCCTCTGTGTCCCGTCTGCGGAAAGTTCGTCAAACAGCCTGACTTCGGCTCTTACGAATATCCGTATGTTGAATACCGCTGCGACCGCTGCGGTCATGAAGGGAAAGCGGACATAAGAAAAGGAGACGGGAAACTGACATGGAGACTTGAGTGGCCCGCAAAATGGAAAATATTCGGTATATCGGCGGAACCGTTCGGTAAAGACCATGCGGCCGCCGGAGGGTCTTACGACACCGGTGTGAGAATTGTGAACGAAATTTTTGATGGTAAGGCACCCAAACCAATACCG
This sequence comes from Candidatus Methanomicula labiotermitis, assembly GCA_009780575.1. GTDB lineage: Archaea > Thermoplasmatota > Thermoplasmata > Methanomassiliicoccales > Methanomethylophilaceae > Methanomicula > Methanomicula labiotermitis. The sequence goes on along the minus strand of WQZU01000005.1, from coordinate 27,150 downwards.
TATGAGTTCGTTCAGCTGAAAGGGAAAGGACAGATGCACAAATCCACCGGATCGCCGGTGACCGGGATGGATGCGATAAATATGACTCCTCCTGAGATACTCAAATACACGTTCCTGCGCGTTAATCCGGAAAGGCATATAGATTACGATTCGGAGATGGGCATACTTGATATGGCCGACGAGTACGATCGTATGGAATCCCTTTACTTCGATGGCGGCGCAACGGAAGCGGAGGAGAATTCCGTGGCCGCGTATAGAATATCCATGCATGGCAGGATCCCCGTTCGGAAACCGATACACATACCGTACAGGCACCTGGTGAACGTTGTCCAGATGGCTGACGGCTTTGACGGTGTTGTTTCCGTTCTCAAGAGGAACGGCGATTTCATTGACGCTGCGGCCGAAGACATTGAACGTTTGAATAAAAGAATATCAAGCATAAGATTCTGGATCAACGGCTTTGCTCCGGATTCCGTGAAATTTTCTGTTTTCAGTGATATGCCTGACGTGAAACTGTCGCCCGGAGAGATATCGTACATAAGATCGCTGGTCCCGTTGCTCTCGTCGTCAGAGTGGACCGCGGAGGACATACACGCGATCGTATCCGAATCAGGAAAGGGTTCCGGGATCGGCACAAAGGGCGGATTTCAATCGTTGTATAAGATATTCATAAACCGTACGTCCGGTCCGAGGCTCGGGCATTTCATCGCAACTATGGAAAAGGACTTCGTCATCCGCAGACTGAAGGAAGCGTCCGCCTGAGATGAGATAAAATGCAGTGAAAGGGTTTACTCGGATCTCGCTTTCCCTATGAGAACGCAGGACGACAGGAATATCACCACGCCGAACGCGAATATCATCCAGACGCCGAGATGATCAACGACGAAGAGATCCATCAATGACTCCATTTGGGTGTTCGACAGGAAGCGTATTGATATCATCGCTATTATGAAGCTGCATATGGCTGCGTACCAGTGCTGCCTCTCCTTGTCTATGGATATTGCTCTCCTCCTTACGATGAACGTCAGGAATATCAGCGCGGATATTATGAAAAGGGCTGCGAGCAGCATCGGTACGAAATCGGTTATGCCCACGATCCATTCCTGTATACCGGACAATATGCCGCCCACGTCCTCTCCGTACACGGGATCGGGTATCTCCCAGGGTACCGTCCAAAAAACGTCATCAAGGAACCGGTGCAGGAACAGCGTCAGCAGTCCTCCGATCGATGCGAGCAAGCCGGTCAAATACAACCATTTTCTGTTCATTGAGAAACCTCATGTCTCACGGACATTTATATATTTAGGTCAAGTCCTCGCTGACCGAAACAGTTGCCGCGCTAGCGGCAACGTTGATCCGTAACAACGATTAAAGACCATTTCGGTCACAGTATCCCGAGCTCCGTCAGTTTATCGGGGAGATATTTATCCGTCACAAAATCAAGACCGTACTTTGCCAGCGCCTGCTGTTCAGCCTTTTTCTTCATGTTGAGCATTGCTTCTATCTCGGACACCCAGAACTCGTCCTTGAAGCGCGGATCCGTCAGTTCGCTCTTCAGCGCGCCGATGTCCTGTTCACTGAGCCTGTCTGTCGGCAGATTGTAATTCAGGATGTCCGTTGCCGTTATGCCGATGAACTGCGACGTGGGCGTTGCCAGATAATCGGATATGTGCGCCGTTTTTATGGCTCCGTAGGCCACCGACGCAAAGATACGGAAAGACCACGGGTCACCGTCGGTGAACACCGTCACCGGGAGTTTCAGTTCCTCGTTCAGCCTTTTGATGAATCTTCTTGTGCTTCTCGCGGGCTGACCTTTCAGATGCACGAGAAGGGCGCCGTATTTCTCATCGAACCCGTTCTCCACAAGCCTGTCGAACATACCGCCTGTCTCTATCGCAACTATGAACTTCGCATTTCCAGACTTTATCTCGACCTTCTCCTTTTCCACGTTGAAAGGAATACCGTAACCGGAATCCCCGACGTCGTCACGGCAGTTTATGGTCTTCTTCTCTCCTTTACGGTTGACCTCGCCTATCGTGATGTCACCGATGACCCTGGCGCCGTCTTCTTCCGGTCTCAGTTTAAAATCCTCTCTCATGCACGTTGACACTATCTCAAGATCCTCGGCAAGAAGGTTGCTCTCATCCTGCGAATTGAATTTACCGTTGCCCCAGCCCTCCGAGATGTAGTACATCTCTCTCAGTGTGGAAGAACGGTTGCTCCCTATCATACCGTCAATGAAATCGATCATGTGAAGCGTCCTGAGCATCATCATTGCGCCTTTCACCGTCTTGCATGTACGGTTGGTCTGCATGTCCCCGTATTTCCAGACATTGTGCCTCGGATCGAATTCTATGTTCTTCTTCGATCTGAGAGGGAGATCCATTGTCGGTATGTCTCCTTCATTCAGCTGATTGTAAATGGAATCGACGATCTTCGTCAGTCTGTCCATTGTCGTGTTTTGACGGTCATTCGTCATCTTCCATCGCCTCCTCTTCCTCCTCATCGTCATCTTCAGGATATTCTTCTTCCTCTTCCTCTTCCTCAGCGGCGACGTCAACATCGCTTTCGGTGACGTCCATGCCTTTGATGCCCCAGTCTCCGGGCAGAGGATCGGCGCCCATGACGAATGCCGAGTTCACGCCGGAAAGATATATGTCCGCTTCGGAGAAGACGTCCGCCATGTCACCGGTCAGATCGAATGATATTGTCACGGACGATGACGGAGGCATGTTCAGCACCTCCCAGTTGGCCTTCCCTTCTTCGTTCATATCAACGAAGTGTTTGCTGAGCAGTGTCTCATTGACCGCTTCCTTGGGAAGTATCGCGTGCAGCCTGAACGATCTTTCCGCTTTTGTGTAATTGTAAACGTTGTATGTGACACTCTTGATTTTATTCTTGGAGTCGAACGAACCCTTCGGTTCCACCCAGACGACGTTCATGATCTTCGTTATCGTGCGGCTTAGGTCAGGCACCGGGCGGTTCAGCATCTTGGCGGATTTTTCGGCCATTTCGGGAAGTATCTGCTGAACTATCTCGAACTTCGCGTGCGTCTTATTCTTCCTTTCCTTCTTGTTCAGATGACTTTTAAGATTTCTCGCGCACAATCTGAGTGCCAGATTTATTTCGTTCTGTATCTCTCCGATATTGGCTATGGCCTCTTTCCCTTCGGATGTGAAAGGCACCTTCGTTGATGCCACGTGCACGAGTATGATCGCCGGACCGTACGGTATACCTTTTCCTCCTCTCTGCTCGAGACCGTATCTTCTCCAGTCCATGTTCTCTATCGCCTTCGTGGTCACGCATGCACCCTGCTGATAAAGCAGCGGAACGCGGTTTGCTATTCTCAGTATCGATACGGCGCTGTCCGACGGGATCTCTCCTCCGTAGACGATACCCGCTTCAACCACGAACGGGTTGCCGTTGACGGACTTCGGCGCGCGGGTAACCGGTTGCGCATAATACTCCGGACGCATACCTTCCAAGACGTGCATGAGTCCCTTTTTGATCAGTGTGTCGCCTATCGGCGACAAGCAATCGGTCTGCGGAGCCATTATCTTCACGTCTCCTATCGCCTTCAGGACGGCAACGCAGTCCTCTCTCGTGACCGCGGATGCTTTTTTGTCACTGACACCGGATATCTGCAATATTTCTTCGGCTATGCGGTCGGTGATCCTTGACAGATCGTTCTTAAGGAAGGATTTCAGGGTCTTCTGCTGCGTATTCTGCACCATCTTCAGGATATCGCCGACCTCCAGTCCCTGCGGGTGCGGTTTTATCTCCTTTGATTTCACGGGCATCGTTTCCGTTGCCCGTTCGAACGTCCATTTCTTTCCTTCGGGATCATCGAATATTATCTTTGCGTGCGGATTCACTATAGCGGTATTCTTAAGATACTCGAATATTGACTGCTTACCCGTTATGTACCTTCCCTTGGTCCGGTAATCTATACGGGTACCGTGAGCTTTGCCTTCCCATGTGAACGGTTCATCGTTGGTGACTATCGGACGATTGATCTTTGTGTCTATTACTATATCCATCTTCCACGCGACCGCGTCATCTCCTTCGATCTTTGATCTTATATGAGCAGGTTTACCGGTTGTTATGTTACCTATCATAACTGTTGCGGATATTCCTATACCCTGCTGACCTCTTGACTGTCTGAGCGCGTGAAACCTTGATCCGAAGAGCAGCCGGCCGAAAACATTGGGCATCATCTTGTGAACGATTCCAGGACCGTTGTCTTCAACGGATACGTTGTAGTCCTCATCATTCACGCGTTCAACTTTAACATATATCTCTGGAAGTATGTCTGCTTCCTCGCAAGCGTCCAGCGAATTGTCGACCGCTTCCTTTATACCCATCAGAAGTGACTTCGAACGGGAATCGAAACCCAATATGTGCTTATTTTTCTCAAAGAACTCCGATACGGCGATCTCTTGCTGCTTCTTTGCCAATTCATGTGCGATTGCGCCTTTTCCGCCCTCGTCCATTTCCGTGATATTTTCTTTATTCGAGTGCATCCAAACACGACAATGAGGTTCGTTTTATTAAAGATTTTCATCAAACTGTGAACGGAATATCGAAGACCGAGCTTCGAATTCACACCTTGGGTCCGGACTGCGGCATGAAACAAATCATTTTTCCGCGTCTTTTTTGGGATCGTCGGAATTCTCTTTGAGCAGATGCACTTCAACATCGCCCTCGAACGCTTCACCGCAATACGGACACACGCCGGCGTCCTCGGGAACCTCCCTGCTGCATTCCGAACATTCGAAGTAATTTGCTTTCTTCACCCTCATCTCTTCCGGAACGTCAATGTATTCCCCGCACCGTCTGCAGCATGTCTCTCCCGGTAAAACCATGGTTCCGCATCTCTTGCATCTTCCGTAGCCTTGCGGATAAAGACGGCCTTCTTTCTCCAGTCTCTCCCTCATCCTCTCCAGGTTGCGGCGCATCCACCATACTATCAGTGATATGAGAATGAACGGTAACACGAGAACTGTAAACACGGTGCTGATATGATTCGCGAGACTGATGTCATCCGGCTTCAGCAGATACAGAATGGTTGTGAATATGATGAACATCAGCATTGCGCATAACATCAGATAATGTATTTTCCGGATGCCGAACATTCTCAGTATGTAGAATGACAGAACTCCGATACATAGGCCTCCTAGCATATCCACGAAACCTGCCGTGACAAGCAGTGTGGAAACCGCCAGCACTATCAGTATGCCGACCGGCGTCGCCGCTTTGGTCTCTTTGAAGCTTTGAAATCCTGTTTTTTGGCGTCCGTCCATCGGCGCGAAGATATCTTTCAAGATATAAAATCGGTTCTGTTTGAGGTACATTGAGACTGTCTGCTCAGTAATACTAATTTTAACATATATGTGTAAACAGTAACACGAATATAATAAAAAGTATGCATAAAATTATATACGGACACGGTTTTCACGGTTCGAGGTAAAATAATGAATCAACTGACAGCGATCATCGCCGCCGTCCTCGTTATGTCCGTCGGAGTCGGAGTATATCTGGTAACGGACAATACGAACGGCGGATTGGAAGATGAAGAAGGCGTTACGGTCATTGACGACAGAGGCGTGAGCGTCATATTCACAGAACCGCCGAAAAGAGTTATGTCATTGGGATCGTCTTTTACCGACACCTTGCTTATGCTCGGATCCGAAGATCGGATAGCTGCGGTGGATCAGAGTTCCGTGAATCGGTTGCAGGATGACAGACTCTCTTCGAAATACGTTCTGAGTTCCATCAATCCCGCGAACAATCTGGAATTCGCACTGGAGAAAAACATCGACTGCGTTATCGTTTGGAACTGGGCGACATACGCTCCGGGAATAGCGATGCTCGAGTCTGCGGGAATAAACGTCTTGGCGCTGAACCCTGTTAACATAGAGACGGTCATGGACACCGTGAACATCCTGGGCAAAGCGATGGGTAAGGACGATGTTGCGGCAGGATTGGTAGAATTCATGAACGACACGATAGAGAACATAAGGACATTGGCAACGGAGAAGGACGGATACGGCGAGAAGAGGATATACATAGAGCTTGACACTGCGACCCGTGCATCTCCCGGAACGGGAAGCATAACAGGGTCCATGCTCGATATCCTCGGCATACAGAATGCGAACAGACATATGAACACGACGCCGCTGGATAATGAGGACATAATAAGTTTCGTCCCGGAAATGGCGATATTCATGGGGCCCCGCGCTGACACTTTCAACGATGAAGCTCGTTACGCGGCGCTTGAAGCGAACGGAATTCCAATAATAAAATACAGCGCCGAGACGGGAGGATTCAACGGTAATTGGGCGTCAGCCACTCCGAGTTTCATAAACGGTCTGATCTGGCTTTATGAGCTTATATACGGCGTATCGTATGAACCTTGATGTGAGGTCACGGTGTACAGATGCTTGAGAACGGACAAATAGAATCCATATTCCGGAGGAACAATAAAAGAAAGGCGATAGTGGTATCGGTATCGTTTATCGTACTGTTCGTATCGGTCATAGTCTCGATATCGCTCGGAACCTTCAGAATGTCGTTCACCGAGGTCGTGGACGTCCTGTTCTTCGGGCGCACGTTCGTGGACGGACCCTACGGGCCGGTGAACGCGAATTTCATCGTGTTCGATATACGGCTTCCGAGGGTGCTCTGCGCCGCACTTGTAGGTGCCGCGCTGGCAATAGCCGGCGCAGCCTTACAAGGCCTTTTCAGAAACCCGATGGCATCGCCGTCGGTGATAGGCATTTCAAGCGGCGCCGCGTTCGGAGCCTGTCTGGCAATGGCCTTCGGGTTCAGCATAGCGGCCGGAGCCCTTGCTATACCTTCGATGGCGTTCATATTCGCGTTCATAACGTTGTTCCTGGTATACTTCATGGCGCGGACGAAGCTCGGCGTCCCGGTGACAATGCTGCTTCTCTCGGGCATCGCGATCGGTGCCTTCTTCAGCGGTCTCGTGTCGCTGCTTCAATATATAATGCCTGAGCAGCAGTTGGGCGGAGTGGTGTTCTGGCTTATGGGAAGTCTGGCGCAATGCGGATGGAATGAGTTCCGTTTGATCCTTCTGCCGATACTGTTCGGTTCAATGATCCTTGTGCTCTTTTCGAAGGATCTCAATCTTTTGTCATTGGGCGATGATCAGGCTAAAAACCTTGGGGTGAACGTTGAACGGACAAGAGTAATCATACTCTGCGCAACAGCATTGGTGGTTGCGGGAGCGGTGTCCGTCTCGGGAGTGATAGGATTCGTGGGATTGATCGTTCCGCATATAATTCGGATGCTCATAGGGCCGGATCACAAGCTCCTGCTTCCAATGTCCCTTGTAGGCGGAGCGATATTCCTTGTGATCGTGGACACCGTTTCCAGAATGGTCATAACAGGAGGGATGCCCGTCGGCATCATAACGGCTATCCTGGGAGCACCGTTCTTCCTTTACATACTGAGGACAAGAAAGAAGGAGGTGTGGGGCTGAAACTGAACGTATCCTCTTTATCGTTCTCTTATGGAAAAAGAAAGGATGCCGTGGATGATGTGTCCTTTGACGCGGATAAAGGCGAGGTCATTGGAATAATAGGGCAGAACGGCTGCGGGAAAACAACGCTTCTGAAATGCATAAACGCAGTCCTGAAACCAAAAGGCGGCGTTGTCATGATCGAGAACGAGAACGTCCTTTCCATGCCTCGAAAAGATATAGCCAGGAATATAGGGGTTGTGTCTCAGCACTCGATGATCATATTCCCGTACACTGTGCTTGATATGATCATGATGGGCCGTTATCCGGCAAAGAACAGTTTTGAATCATATAACACGGAAGACCTGGAAGTTGTTAAAAGATCAATGGCAGAGACCGGCGTTGAGGCGTTTGCCGAAAGGACCATTGACGAACTGAGCGGCGGTGAAAGACAGCGTGTCCTTATAGCAAGGGCGCTTGCACAGGAACCCGAGATATTACTGCTTGACGAGCCGACGCTGCATCTCGATGTGAACCATCAGTTCGAGCTGATGGAACTGATAAGAAGGCTGGCGTCCGAACGCAATATGCTCGTCATCATCGTTACGCACGACATAATGCTCGCCGCAAGGTTCTGCGACCGTATCATCATGATGGAGAACGGCGCGATCTTCACTTCCGGGAAGACGGAAGACGTTCTCACGAGCGACAACCTTGCGAGAGTGTTCCGAATAGATGCCCGGGTGTCATATGACGAAAGGATCGGCGGCCTTAACGTAATGTTCATCGGAAAATCGGAATGATGTATTCACGAGGATCGATAAAAATCGGAATTATATTTTCATAAGGGTCAATAAAAATTGGGATTGTATATTCATGAGAACCAAAATATTGATGGCGCCCTGGCCGGAATTCGAATCCGAGTCGAAGCCTCGACAGGGCTTCATGATAGGCCACTACACTACCAGGGCTGTGAAATTGGTCAATATCGAAGCAGTATATAACCCTTAAGGTGTGACTGGACGACAACAGATTTTAACCATTATTGCATTCGAATAAATGATAAAAATGCCGAAGCAGCCAACCGTTTCAGATTACATGGTGACGACCATTCAGAGCGTCGGTCCGGATATGACGGTAAAGGAAGTTTCGAAGAAGATAAGCGAATCGAATTTTCATGGGTTGCCGATAACTCAGAAGGATTATCTTGTAGGCTTCATAACTGCAAAAGAGCTGCTCAGATTCACCGACCGGCCCGACTCCAAGATACGCGAGGTCATGAAGATGGGGACCATGTGCGCCGTGCCCGAGATGAGCATGGAGGATGCTATGCGCGTACTGTTCAGATATGGTCTTAGGAATCTTCCGGTCATAGACAAAAAGGGAAAGCTCGTGGGAATGATCTCGAACATAGATATCGTGAGGTCACACATCGAACGGTCAAGGCCGGCGAAGGTCATGTCCGTGAAAACGTTCCTTGAGCAGCATAACGACATCCACCTTAAGATGGTCTCCGGGGATGTTCATTTATCTGAGGTCCTGCCGACGCAGAAGGAAGTGTTCATGGACGAACTGATAGGACGTTCATACGAACTGAAAAGAGGATTGAATGAACCGCTCATCGTCGTAAAAAGGCGCAAAGGGTATCTTGTCGTGGACGGACACCACAGAGTGATGGCCGCTAAGCAGATGGGACGAGAGACGTTCAATGCTGTGATCCTTGAACCGGATAACTACAATGTAACGCTCGGACTGGAAAGAACGGCCGAGAAATGGGGACTTCGCTCACTGGACGACGTTAAGATCATCGAAGGCTCGAAACATCCGTTCATTGAGATGACCACGAGGATGATGGACAGCGGCGAAATGGCGAAATTGAGTGAAAGGCTGGCGGACAGCAACCGGGCGGACCCGGAATGATGCCGTCGGTCTTTACTGCTTCGTCTTTGTGCGCATGCTCTCGAGCATTATCCTCTGTTCAACGGAAGCGATCATTGTTTTTGTCTTAATCACCGTGTCCGGGTTCAGAGAGACACTGTCTATTCCCTCTCTCACCAGGAATTCCGTGAACTCGGGATATACGGACGGCCCCTGGCCGCATATGCTCACCGGTATCCCGTGCTCATGCGCCACGCGTATAAGATGGCTTATCGCTCTCTTTACGCCCTCGCTCCTCTCGTCGAAATATCCCATTCTTCCCAGGATGTCGGAATCGCGGTCGGCGCCCATCACCAGTTGGGTCAGATCGTTCGATCCTATTGAGAACGCGTCACAGTATTTGCAGAACTCGTCCGCCATGAAGATGTTCACCGGAACCTCGGCCATGAAGTACAGTTTGAAATCCTTGCCTCTCTTTAGTCCGACGGATCTCATCATTTCGGTTATTTCCTCAACTTCCTCTACCGTCCTTACGAAAGGCAGCATTACCCAGAGGTTCTTCATTCCCATCTCGTCGCGCACTTTCTTGATCGCACGCAGTTCACACATGTACGCTTCCCTGTAACTGTCGGAAATGTAACGGGAGCATCCTCTCCATCCCATCATCGGGTTTGATTCCATCGGCTCATAGTCCAGGCCGCCTTTCATATCCCTGTACTCATTGCTCTTGAAATCGGATGTTCTCAATATCACCGGCCTGGGGTAGAACGCCCTTGCAACTTTTCCTATTCCTTCCGCAAGTCTGTTCACCAGTTCTTCGGAGCGGCCTTCGGCTATCACGTGCTGCGGGTGCTCGCCTATGTAATTCGTGAAAAGGAATTCGCTTCTCATCAGTCCGACACCGTCAACAGGCAGTTTTGCCACTTCCTCCGCCCTGTTGGGCATGCTCATGTTTACCATAACTTTCGTTCCGGTCACCGGTACGCTCGGCGCTACGATGACCTCCGTTTCCGTTTGTCCCACGCTCTCCTTTATGATGTTGCCGAAATAAACGATCCCGGATGTGCCGTCGACGGTTATTACCATCCCGTCTTTCAGAACGTTCGTTGCATTACCGGTTCCGACAACGCACGGTGTTCCCAGTTCGCGTGATATTATCGCCGCGTGGCAGGTCATTCCGCCTTCGTTCGTAACGATGGCGGCGGCGCGGCTCATTGCCGGGACCATGTCGGGCATCGTCATTGTTGTGACGAGAACATCTCCTTCCTTCACTATGTCCAAGCTCATTCCTTCATCGTAGAACTTCACCGATCCGGAGGTGAGGCCGGGGCTTGCGCCGAGGCCGGTTGTCAATATCACCGCATCATCAGCGGGTTCGATCATCGTTTCATCGGATCTGCCGCCCATTGCGGTTATCGGTCTTGCCTGAACAATATACACTTTATTGTCTTCTATACACCACTCGATGTCCATCGGCATCTCATAGTGTATCTCTATCTGCCTTCCGACGGATGCCAATTCTATTATGAAACGATCATCAATCTTCTGCGCCTTCTGCTGTTCCTTCGGAACATCGGACCTCTCGGTCCTGCCGTCCGCGCCTTTGACGTATTTCCATTTCTGTGTTGCGATCCTTTTCTTCACGATCTCCATGTGTCCCTTGTTCAGCATGTACGTGTCAGGCGTGACCTCTCCGCCGACTATTGCTTCGCCGAGACCGAATCCGGCTTCAACGATTATATCCTCCCGGCCGGTGTTCGGGTCGACCGTGAATATTATCCCCGATGCTTCCGAATTGACCATTTTCTGCACCACTACCGCCAATTTCAGATCGTCATGCGAAAAACCCTGCTTCTCGCGGTATGCTATCGCTCTCGGCGTGAAAAGCGAGGACCAGCATTTTCTGACCTTGTCAAGCAGGTCTTCGGGCGTCGACACATTAAGATATGTTTCCTGCTGACCCGCGAAGCTTGCATCCGGGAGATCCTCCGCCGTTGCGCTGGATCTCACTGCTACGAATCCTCTCTCGCCGGGGAAAAGTTCAGCGTATGCGTCCAGTATCTCTTTCATAAGGTCCGAAGGTATCTCGTGCTTTTCGAAAAGGGCTCTGACTCTCGCGGAAGCGTCCGTGAGCGATTGGTCGCTGTCCTTTTCGATTGACGATAACTCTTTGTTCACTTTGCTCAGGATCTTACTTTTTTCAAGGAAATAATCATACGCCGCCGTTGTCAGCACGAATGCGTCCGGCACCTGGAACCCCGCCGACGTGAGTTCTCCGAGGTTTGCTCCCTTTCCTCCTACATAGGGTATATCGTTTACACGCAATTCACGAACATTGACAATTCTTTTCATCGGTATCCCTTGTTAAACAGGCCTCAAGGGCTGTATGTTCAATAATCATTCGCCGAGGATATAATACTATTCACAATACGGTAAAAATATTTAGGATGTCCTAAATTTTTGCACGATTTTTGCACTGTTTTTACGCAGCTTTGACATAATTTCGACATTCATAATATTGGCTACGTAAATCGTACAATATGGTGTATTTTTCTACGTTTGTCGTAGAATAATATCTAATTATCATCATTTTTTCGAACAGACTACAGAAGATTTAAAATATATGTCGCTCTTCGGACCCCTGAGGGTTCTAATGAACATGGAATTATGTTGGCACGGCCGTGGCGGTCAGGGAGTCGTCACAGCTAACGAGATCCTGGCCTCAAGTGCGATAAGGGAAGGCAAATACGTAAAAGCGTTCCCTGAGTTCGGCCCGGAGAGAATGGGGGCGCCTATAAGGGCGTTCACAAGGATATCGTCAGATCCCATAAGGATACACAGTCAGGTGTATACACCCGACATAGTGATAATCCTGGATCCGACGCTCGTAGGTAAGATAAAGACCATAACCGCGGGTCTTAAGAAAGACAGTGTGGTTCTGGGCAACTACGCCGGCACTCCGAAGGAGCTGCAGGAAGCGCTGCAGACCGATGCTAAATGCTACGCGGTCGACGCTACGAGGATATCCACAGAAGAGGTCGGAAGACCGATGGTGAACACGTCGATGCTCGGAGCGGTGACGAAAGTATCGGGCATAGTCTCGTTCAACACACTCGAAGAGCAGGTAAGAGCGAAATTCGGGAACAAACTTCAGGAAAGCGTGATCGTGAAAAACCTGTCCGCACTGAAGCGCGCTTACACGGAGGTGCAGTGATCATGTCGCTTGTACCCGGAGGGCGCGTAATAGAGCCCGGAAGCGCATTGAAATTCCTGACGGGAGACTGGAGATCGTTCAGGCCCGTCTATGATGATAAGAAGTGCTCGCACTGCATGCTGTGCTGGATGTACTGTCCCGATGAGACGATCCTTGTAAAGGACGGCAAAATGAACGGTATCATGATGACGCACTGCAAAGGCTGCGGATTGTGTGCAAAGCACTGCCCGAAGAAGGCAATAACAATGATACAGGAGTGAGTCGAATGGAACATAAGGATATTGCAATAAACGGTGATTACGCCATAGCGTTGGCGTGGAAACAGGTCGATCCGGATGTCTGCTCGGCATACCCGATCACACCTCAGACGATAATCGTCGAACGTTTCTCAGAGTATGTGGCGGACGGCGAAGTGAACACTGAATTCGTATGTACGGAATCGGAGCACAGTGCTTTGTCTCTGTGCATAGCGTCCGCATCGGCCGGTGCCAGGTCCGTCACCGCGACGGCGGCGGTAGGTCTCGGACACATGTGGGAGATGCTCGGTACAACCGCGGGCCTCAGGATGCCGGTCACGATGGCCGTCACCAACAGGGCGCTCAGCGCACCGATCAACATCCATTGCGACCACGGTGACGCGATGGCATCCAGGGACAGCGGATGGGTCATGCTCTTCTCGGAGAACGTCCAGGAAGCGTATGACAACGCGATAATCTCGATGAGGATCGCGGAACACAAAGATGTTCAGTTACCGGTCATGTTCTGTCTTGACGGTTTCATACTGACGCACGCGATAGAGCGCATGACACCCATGGAGACGAAGGACGTTAAGGCGTTCGTCGGAGAATACGACCCTGTGTACCCCCTTCTTGACTGGAAGAACCCGGTAACGCACGGCGCCATGGATCTCAGCGATGTGTACTACGAACACAGATACCAGATCCTGGAGGCGATACAGGCCGCCGCAAAAGTGGCGGAGGACGTCTTCAAGGACTTTGCGAAGATCACGGGCAGGAAGTACAATTCCCTTGAGAAATATAAGTGCGACGACGCCGATTACATCGCCGTCTGTCTCGGATCCACATTCGGCACGATAAAGGTCGCTGTGGACCAGCTTCGCGCCGAGGGAAAGAAAGTGGGCGCCATGATGCCCCGTCTGTACAGGCCGCTGCCGATAGACGACATCGCAAAAGCAGTGGAAGGTAAGAAAGGCATAGCTGTCCTTGACAGGTTCATGACCTTCGGTTCATACTCACCGCTTTACGAGGATGTCGTTACGTCAGCAACATCATTGAAAGAGATGCCGAAGATGTACAGCTACATATACGGTCTCGGAGGACGCGACGTGAAGGTCAGCGACCTTGAGTCCGTGTACAACGACATGATCGGCAACAAGTCGAAGAAAGTCAACCACTTGGGGGTGAAGTTATGACCATATCATTGAAGGAACTGGCAAAGACGCCGACGAAGATGACCGCAGGTCACAGACTTTGCGGCGGGTGCGCCGAGGGTACGGTCGTACGTCAGGCGCTGATGGCCACGGACAAACCGGTCGTGGTGTCCACCGCAACCGGATGTTTCGAAGTGTCAACGACAATATATCCGTACACCGCATGGAACGTACCGTGGATACACACCGCGTTCGGAAACGTCGCCGCGACGGCCGCAGGAACCGAGGCAGCATACAATGCGCTGAGGAGAAGGGGCAAGATCAAAGACGAGATGAACTTCCTTGCGATAGGAGGAGACGGCGGAACCTACGACATAGGATTCCAGGCGCTCTCAGGCGCTCTCGAGCGCGGACACAGGTTCGTGTACCTTTGTATGAACAACGAGGCGTACATGAACACCGGTATTCAGAGATCGGCCTCAACCGGAATAGGCGCAGCAACATCCACAACGCCCGCGGGTGACATCATACCCGGAAAACAGGGATACCCGAAGGACATGACCCAGATCGTGGCAAGCCACCACATACCGTATGTTGCTCAGGTATCTCCCCACAACTGGAAGGATATCATAACCAAGTTCAAGAAGGCCTATGACGTGGACGGACCGTCGTTCATTAACGCCATATGCCCGTGCCCGAGAGGATGGAGGACCGAAGCGGAAGACTCCATGATCCTCGGACAGCTTGCGGTTGAGACATGCGTATGGCCGTTGTACGAGGTCGTCGACGGAAATTACGAGTTGACGGGAGAGAGCCTCAGGATCGCCGAAGGCAAGCTTGAGAAGAAGCCGATCATGGACTGGTTCAAGTCACAGGGAAGATTCAGACACCTGATGGACGACAAGTGGGCCAAGGTCATCAAGGGCGCACAGGCGGACGTAGACAAGAAGTGGGAAAGGCTCAAGAAGCTCGCTAAACTTTGAATGGGGTTTCCCCCATTCTTTTTTATTTTTCCTTTTATCTCTTAATTCAGCGTTCGTTGTTATTTTGTTTATGCATTCAGAAGAATTGTATGTACACCGCTATCGCAAAGAGGGAACCCAGCATTGCCGATACCGCGTTGTTGCTGTATTTTGACATATATCCTCTCTTCTCGAGCGTTGCGCCGAACAGGCTGTCTATGAAGCATCCGACCATGCCGGCGGCGATCGGAACGATGAAGAGGATTTCAAGTGTTAAACCGAATATCAGCGCCCATCCTATAGCGGCGGTAAGCGTCGCCGCCCCCAGTGCCAGCAGCGTTCCGAGAACGGAGATCCCTCCGTCTGTCCCCGGTTCGACCCTTTCGAGAGTGGTGAACAGCCAAACCTTCTTATCTCTGATGCCGACCTCGCTTGCGATTGTGTCGGCGGCGGCAACGGTTATTGAAGATATATACGCAACCGACATCATAGTGTAATATTCCTCTCCCAGGAGGAAGGCGAGAACCGCAAATATACATGGCGTGACACCCACGGCTATCACGTTCTTGTATCTCCTTTCTCCGAAAAGACCTTCCTGTAATCCGCTTTTTTTCTTTTTGGCCAGACCCATTAACGTAGCGGCGAAGCCAAGCGTTGTGAATATTATCAGAACGAGCAGCCAGTCGGCGGAACCGAAAAGACCTATTATCAATCCCACTGTCAGCGAAGCGACCGCTCCGTCGAACGTAAGAAGACCGTAATACTGTGCCAGGATCGACAGTAACCCTGCCATTATCACTATGAACAGAAGTTCTGATAGCTCCATCTGATTTCCCTAAGTGCTATGTGATATATTTACTGGTCGCTCTTTAACCTGTGATGCGCGGAAGCTTCGCATATCTTTCGAACGCTTCATGATACCATGGACTTAACCGAAAGATCAGATAAGCATCTTCAGTATTTCGTTCGCATACGATATCGCGTCATTCCTGTCGTCAAGGGGATGGAACATTATCTTCCCTTGAGAATATATCGTAACTTCCATTCCATTCCAGGACATCACAAGCATCATATCGTCAAACATTGCGATCTCCCCTTTATCGGAGAGCGTACGGGCCGCTTTTTCCATGTCTATCTCGAAAAACTCCTTCGGAGTTGTCATCAGAGCTTTACCGCCGCACAGTCTCGTGATCGAATATCTCATTTCCTTAACCTTTCCAGCACAGACTTCGACAGTGCGCGGAACTCCTCAAGTGAGGATTCATTGGGAACGGTGATGTCGGCAAGAGCTATTATCTTGGCAAGTCCCCATCCCATCTCACGTTCGTCCCTTTCTTCGAATTCTTTGATATTCGACGGTGCATCGTCCCTTTTGCGTTTCACCAGCCTTTCATATCTTGCGCCGGTGGACGAGTGGATCGCCACGACCGTCACCTCATCCGCCAGCGGCCGGAAGGCTTTCACTTCGTCCGCGCTTCTGCAGCCGTCCACAAGGAATAAGTTGTGTTTCATCCTCTCGGTCGATCTTTTCGCCCATATGTCGTATCCGTGCTTCCTGCGTTCCGCTTCAGCGAATTCTCCGATACTGACATCACACGGCGGATCGCGTGAATGATACGTTTCCCTGACGATGTCCCCCATCCTCAGGAACGGTATTCCCATTTCCTCGGCGACCTTCAGAAACTCTTCTTTACCCGCACCGGGCATACCTGTGACGATTATCAGACGCATTGTATCATATCAGGTTTTCGGATATCTTTGACAAGGTACGATCACAGTATTTGCACCTGAGCGTCGGCGGTTCCTTTGAGATCACGTCGAATTCAGGATCAACGGGTTCGTTCTTGTTCGTTATGCAGTTCGGATTACTGCATCTTACCAGTCCCGATACCGCGGGCGCGAGGTTCACTCTTTTCTTCTCCGCCACGGAATAATCCCTTATTATCACTATTGTGGCGCAAGGAGCTATCAGCGCGATCTTGTCAACCGTCTTCGGATCGAGTTCGCGGTCCTCCACTTTGACAACATCCTTCCATCCTCCGACATCGTCCTTCTTCGACGGCACGCGTATCAGGACGCTTATCGTGGAATCGATGTTATATTCGTTCACGCCCAATATCTTCAGGACGTTCAGCGCCTGTCCGGCGGTTATATGATCTATGACCGTTCCGTTCCTTATCGGTGCCACCTTGATCTCTATCACAGTCCCTCACCTCCGAGTATCATGTAAAGCAATGCCATCCTGACCGGTATGCCGTTGAACGCCTGTTCGAAGTATTTCGCATGGGACGTGTCATCAACCTCCGGAGCGATCTCATCGATCCTCGGCAGCGGATGCAGGACGACGAGATCTTTCTTCGCCTCTCTGAGCATTGCGTTGTCTATGCGGTACATCCCCGCCACCTTGTTGTATTCCGACG
Source organism: Candidatus Methanomicula labiotermitis (assembly GCA_009780575.1). Lineage (GTDB taxonomy): Archaea > Thermoplasmatota > Thermoplasmata > Methanomassiliicoccales > Methanomethylophilaceae > Methanomicula > Methanomicula labiotermitis. The sequence continues at coordinate 9,803 of WQZU01000005.1, read as the reverse complement.
GATCGGGGAACCTTTCCTTCTGTATCCGGGTAACATAAAGGACGTCAGCATTCGGTATCGCGTCCTCGAGTCTGTCCGTAAGTTTCGGTTTGGAACCTTTCTCCGTTATGTGTTTTATGTTATCATCGGGCATCTGAAGCGTCTCGGGAGCAACGAACGTCAGGTTCGCGCCGAACAAAGTAAGCGCGTCCACCAGCGAGTGCACGGTGCGCCCGTACTTCAGATCGCCGACGATGACTATGTTCAGACCGTCAATGCGTTTCTTCGCCCTTTTTATCGTGAAAAGATCGAGCAGTGTCTGCGTCGGATGCGAACCGGCGCCGTCGCCCGCGTTTATCACCGGATTGTCGGAGAACTTTGCGGCGAGTCTTGCAGCGCCTTCGTGCGGATGCCTAAGAACAATGAGATCGCAGTATGCGTCCACCATCCTTATCGTGTCCGCTAACGTCTCTCCTTTTGAGATGGCGGTCATTGACATCTCCGAGACGTCTATCACATCAACGCCGAGTCTGTGAGCGGCGCTCTCGAATGATAACCTTGTACGTGTGGACGGTTCGAAGAAAAGATTTCCCAGGATCTTTCCTTCAAGGACCTTCGCCCTTTTCTCGCCTTTGGCGTAAGGCACCATCTTTTCCGATACTTTCAGTATCTCCTCGATCTGCTTCCTGTCAAGGTCCCTGATGGATACTATGTCCTTATCGTAAAAGTTCATGCATATCCATAGCGATGTGATAGATTTAATCTCTTTGTTCGGCAGATCATTTACAGTCCGAACTCCTTCATGACGTCCTAATGGGATGTTTCTTTGGGATCTTCCGGATATCTTTCGTATGCCTCGTCTCCAAGCTGGCATCAAGCTCATCTTCTATCCTTTCTATTATGTCTTCCATGAGTTTTTCCATTGTCATGTTGCTGATCTCGGCATATCTGAGCATTACTTTCATTTGATGGTCTGTAAGATTCAGGTGATACTGTCATTGGAATCACTTCTTTTATCTCTTTATTGTAGCCATCGGATTCGCGGATATTGAATTATCATTCAGACGTTGCGGACGAGACTGAAACAAATACGGTTCTCGCTTTTTTCATGGAAGGATCATGATTGATAACACGGTTCCGAAGCGCAGCAACATTAATTAGTGAAAGGATGTTGCGACATTCATGCTGGAAGTTCTTGCCCGCTCGCAGAGAGGAAGGATTTGTGAATTCAAAGCGAAGAACGTTACGATAAGGACTCCGGCCGTACTGAAGGTTACCGACGATCCGCCGGCGGACGGGGAAGATGTCTTTGTGTCCGTAAGCAACGGAAGAAGGACGCTTGTCATAGGCGACGACCGGTTTGAGATGGACCGCAAACTCAGAACGGCGGTCTCATCGGATATCCGCAATGAACCGGTGAATGACAACGGCGTATGTATTTTGAGAGTTCCGTTCGAAAATATTGAGATTCCGGAGAACACTGAATTGGTAGTAATATCAAACGCATTCGAACTTAGAAAGGATCCGAGGAAGATGGTAGATACGATCATCCGTATAAGGAATATGATCGGCCACAACGTCCTTCTTTACGCTCCCGGTATCGCCGACCCTTCGAACATCCCGCTGCTTGCGTATATGGGCGTCGACCTCTTTGACGATTCGTTTCCCGTATCTGCCGGAAGATCGGGTATGCTGTACATTCCGGAAGGAGAGGTCTTCATCGGAGGGGATGTCTCAGAAAACAATTGTCTTGAGATCCGCAATGAATGTTCCAAGGTCGTGATCTTCACGGAAGCGGGAAGGCTTCGCGAACTTGTCGATCAGCGTGTTTCATCGCCGTCACTGGTGGCCGCACTCAGGGTATTCGATCGTATGGGATACGAATATCAGGAGGAGATGTGCGGCACCGTGGGCCCGCGTTTCTCCTGTAACACAACGCAGTCGCTCTTAAGACCTGAGGCAGAACGCTTCAGACGGGTGCTCGATGAACGTTACGAACCTCCCGCGCATAAAAGGATCCTCGTTCTGCTTCCGTGTTCTGCGAAAAAGCCTTATCACACTTCGAAGACACACCGCGCATTCGGTGATGCGATACGCACAGGAGATCATGACGTTCTTGTGCATGAGGTCATCGTCACTTCCCCTTTGGGCATTGTTCCCAGAGAGCTGGACGTGTTCTTCCCTGCATCCTCTTACGACATACCGGTGACCGGCGAGTGGAAATGCCAGGAGAAGGAGATCATACGACGCATGCTGAAAAAACTTCTTGAGTTCGGTTATGATCATGTGATATCGCATCTCGGCGATACAACGGAACTGATACGCGGACTTACCGACATGACCGAGACCTGCACGGGCGATCCCGTGTCATCGATATCTTTGAAAAATCTGGAATCTGCGGTTCGCGATGCATCCGCCGGAATGGAAAGATGCGGATACCACGAGGACAGACGTGAAAACCTCCGTTCTGTGCTAAGATTCCAATTCGGAAGAGATGTTGCCGACGCATTGATGGAAAATTCTGACGTTACAGGAAAATTCCCGTACTGGAAGATGAATTCCGGAAAACAGCAGCTGGGGATGCTTACGCCCGAGAGAGGCATGGTATCCCTTACGCTGGAAGGCGCCGAACGTCTGGTGAAGATGAACAGGAACATCGTGGAGATGCTTGACTTCGAAATGAAAGGCAACCTGTTCGCGGTCGGTGTTGTGAAAGCGGATCATTCCATAAGACTTGGAGATGAGGTCGCGGTGACTTCGAACGGTTGTCTGAAAGCGATCGGCGTTGCCGCGATGTCAGGTAAGGAGATGGAAGAACTGAGAAGGAGTATCGCGGTAAAGATACGCCACAAAACGAAGTGAGAATGGATTCGGAGAATTTCGGTACAATGACTGAAGAATATTTCTTTGAACTTTCGGGGGAGCATCCGACCATGCCCGCCGCCGAGGCGCTTGCATGCATATGCGCGGAATCCGATATGCGCGAAAGCGAGGTGAAATACGTCAGCGGCCCGGGGTATGTGACCGCGCAATTCGATGAGCGTATCGCGGAAGGCATCGCGGAAAGGATCGCACTGACGCAGAAGATCGGTAAATATCTGGGTTCTTTCGACGCCGGTGATGTATCGTTTGAGGATATCGTCATTCCGGAAGGAACGTTCGCGGTGCGTCCGAGAAGGTTCAGGGGGATGATGCAGAATGTCGATTCTCAGGACCTTGCCCGAAAACTCGGGAAACATCTTTCGAAGAACAACGAAGTGTCCCTGAACGATCCGGACATCGAGGTCAGGGTGTTCATGTCCGATAAGATACATATCTTCCTTTCCTGTTTTGATATCGACAGGTCTTCCTTTGAGGACAGGAAGGTCGGCGAGAGGCCTTTCTTCTCCCCTATATCCTTACATCCGAAATACGCGCGGGCATCCGTGAATTTAACGCGCGTGAAAAAGGGGGACGTTGTCATTGACCCGTTCTGCGGAACCGGCGGCATAGTAATGGAAGCGGCGGTGATGGGGATGAAGGTCATAGCATCCGATCTCGATGAGAGAATGGTGACCGGCTGCCTGGAGAACATGGAGCATTACGGCCTGAAGATCCATGACAGCGATGTTCTTGACATCGGCGACGTTCCCGGAAGGTTCGGGGATGCGGATGCGGTCGTCACCGATCCTCCGTACGGAAGATCGACGCACACTGCAGGCGAGGACGTGAAGAGCATCCATCTCCGTGCGCTGTCATCCGTGAACGGCTGTCTGAAGAACGGCGGACGGGCGGCGATCGTGCTTCCTTACGAAGTTGACACCGATTCAATGACAAAGGAGCATATGTTCACACAGAGAGTGCACGGATCGCTGTGCCGTCACTATCATGTATTTGCGAAACGCTGATCTGCAAGCCCGGAAAACGTCCCTTTGAAACGCTTTGAATATACGCTTACATAACATGAGTGAACATATCTTATTAACAACAATCCGCTCAAACGTTAATAATTATTAATCTGTTGAAAATGTATTTATATCGTTTTTCCAAGCTGTTTCCATGAAGCCTAATGTTTCCATGAATCCTAAACTTGTATTGGCAAGTATTTTAGTGGCGGCTATGCTGGTGATCGCCGCCTTTGTGGTCATTACCAATTCAGATGAGAAAAGAGAGTCTGATGTCGTTGTCACGATGGGATGGCAGAAGGAGATGGTCGATACCATTACTCAGGGAAGTTTGCACACCGTTGTTCTTTTACCTCCGAACACGAGTCCTCATGACATGAGCATACTTCCGAGCAGTTTACAGTATCTTACCAATGCGCAGCTGTTCATTGAGATAGGGAGCGGCGTAGAATTTGAAGACGAAATACTCAAGCGTGTGAAAGATGATCTCAAAACACCGCGTTTATCGTTAATGGATCTGCTCGGGCACGACCACGGGCAAACATGCGACTGCCATAATTGCGGTTGCGGCGCTCACTGTCACTGCAACGACTGCACCGCCGGAGGCGGCTGTCACTGTACCAACTGCGGCAGTACTCATAATCACGCTTCATGTGAATGCGCTAACTGCGCCTGCGGCGCCCACTGTCACTGCAACGACTGCACCTCCGGAGGGCCTTGCCACTGCTCCGGATGCAGCGGAGGTCATGGTCACGGACACGAACACGGCGATGATTGTCCCTGCAGACATATATGGGTGAACCCCGGCAACCTGATGATCATGGCAGAGCGGTTGGCGGAAGAACTGAAGAAAATATTCCCTGAGGTCGGCGATGATGTGATCGACCAGGGCCTCGCCGAGTACCTGCAGAAGGTGGAAGGCATAAAGGATGTTATCGAGAGCATAGTTGAGAAAAGGGATTCGGGGCAAACAATACTGGTGTGGCATAACGCATGGGGACTCCTGATGGAATACGTCAATGATGTTGCTAACGAGATGCTCAACCCTGCGGTGATATTCACCGAGAACAATCCCTTCATAAAGGTGATGGCGGCAGAGCCGCAGGGAGGAGGAGGAATTCCGCCGTCCGTTCTGGATATCATAAGAAATCCCGGATCCGATCTGAACAGGACCGCTTATATGAGTCCGTTCGATTCACCTCAATACAGAACTGAGGTCACGAATAACGGATTCACCATTGTCAACATAAATCCGACCGCCACGGATTTTTTGAATGAGCTGCATAAGTTCGTAACCTCTCTGCTGAACACTCTTGACGGAGACGGTTCCTTACACGGCAGCGATGAGTGTGACTGTCACGGTTGTCAGTGCGGCGCCGCTTGTCAATGCTGCAGCTGCGGCCACTGCCACTGCACCAACTGCGACGGTCATGGCCACGGGCACACATGCGACTGTAACAACTGCGGTTGCGGTGCTCATTGTCACTGCAACGACTGCAGCGGCCACTGTCACTGCACCGGTTGCGGAGATCACGGGCACACATGCGACTGTAACAACTGCGGGTGCGGTGCTCATTGTCACTGCAACGACTGCAGCGGTCACTGTCACTGCATCGGAGCGCAGGCGTCAGCGGATGCTGCGACGACCACGGGCACGCCCACGGGCACGGATAAGTTAAACTATTTGGAAAATAGTCTCTATGCGTGAGGATATGAACAATGAACTTCCTTTGAGAATAAGGGGCCTTTCCGCCGGTTACGATGGCAACCCTGTCTTCGAAGGATTGGATCTCGACCTCATGCATGGAGATTTTCTGGCAATAGTCGGACCGAACGGCGGCGGAAAGACAACCCTTTTCAAAACCATTCTCGGACTTATTCCTCCTATCTCCGGAACTGTGGAGATATTCGGAGGATCTGTCTCCGCGGGGATCGTCGGATACGTTCCGCAAAGCAACTCCATAGACATGAAGTACCCTATATCCGTGGAGGACGTGGTACTCATGGGACTCCGGGTGAAGAAAGGTCTACGTCCGTATTACAACAAGAATGAGAGGGATGCCGCACACAGGTCCATGGAATCCGTAGGAATATTCGATCTGAAGGACAGAAGCATATCCGAATTGTCCGGCGGGCAGTTCCAGCGGGCCATGATAGCTCGCGCCCTTGCGCCGTCTCCGAAGATCCTTATGCTTGACGAACCGACCGCCAGTCTTGACCCGGGAATAAAGGATTGCACGCACGACATACTCAGGGACATAAACCGTGACGGCGTGACCGTCATGATGATAACTCACGACATCGGCAACATACCGCACGGCGTGAAGAGGATAGCCTGCATGAACCGCGGTATGATAATAAACGATTCACCGGAAATAACGGACGAGATGATAAGGTTCGGATTCCACTGTCCTCCGGAGTTCCTGAGATTCAACAGAAAAATGGACTATAAGTACAGATGCGCCTGCCCCGAATGCGAGGAGGAATCCGATTGACCGACTGGATCGCTGTGCTGCCCATATACCAGGACATGTTCTTAGCTGCGGTCATAGCATGCATACTCTGCGGAGTTGTCGGAACGTTTGTTGTCGTTAACCGCATGGTGGCCGTCACCGGAGGTATCGCACATACCATGTTCGGAGGCGTCGGGTTCGCATACTTCGCCATGTCAGTTCTTATGGTAAGCTGGTTGACCCCTATGTGGGGAGCGCTCATATTCGGTCTCGCGGCGGCCCTGATCCTGTCATTGACCAGTAAAATGAAAAGGATAAGACAGGATTCTATGATAGGAGTTCTTTGGGCTCTCGGAATGGCCGCGGGAGTGATCTTCATGTCTATGATGGACAGGTCTGTCATCACACCTCATTCTTATGAGGCCATACTCTTCGGCGACATTCTTTTCGTCGGAAGTTCCACTCTGATAATGATGGCGATAGTGTCCGCCGCCATTTTGGTAATTGTCGCCCTGCTTTACAGAGAATTCCAGATCTTGACGTTTGACAGTGCGAATGCCCATCTACTCGGTGTAAATGTCCCGCTTATGAGGACCATACTCTATGTGATAATAACAGTGGCGTGCGTGATGGTCACCAACGTTGTCGGGATAATAATGATAATCGCACTGATGACCATACCCGTGGCAATGGCGAACCTGTTCCTCAAAAATCTTAAAGACACCATGATCTACGCTTCCGTGCTCTCTACCGTGTTCGCCGTATTCGGATTATTCCTTTCAATTGCTTTCGATGTACCTCCCGGCGCCACGGTTGTGCTGGTGATCGGATGCGCATTCGTTGTGGCCATCTTATTGAAGTACGTCATGGATCGCAGCGCCGTGCAAAGTTCCGGCACATGACGGCGATGCCTTCGATCGTTCCGGATCACATGTACCGCATGGATGCCGTCAATCTTTTAGACAGCCTATCGGTATCACGTGCACTCCGTCATCGCGTGTGTATGCGAACTCCGTTCCGGTCACGACTGCCAAGAAGGAGGGTGCGTTCATTTTTTCCGTGTCCACCCTGCCCCTTAATTTCTTAAGATTTTTTGCGGCAACATCTATGTCATCGGCTCCGAGCTTCATTTCAATGGCACACCATCTACCATTATGAAGATGAATTATCGCATCTGCCTCCAGACCTTCTTTGTCCCTGTAATGATATACGTCACCGCCCAAGGACTGCGCATAGATCCTTAGATCACGTATGCAGAGGGATTCGAACAATAATCCGAACGTTTCAGGATCGAACTCGATGTCTTTGGCATTGGCGCCAAGAAAATATGCGGCTATGGCAGGATCGGTCATATGTCTTGTTTCCGCTGTTCTTATCGTGGTCTTTGAACGTAGCTTCGGGCTCCACGCGGAGAGATTTTCTATCACATACAGTTTTCTTAATGCAGTTAAATAATCATCAAGCGTGTTGATGTGCATGCCTCCGGTCTCGCTCGAACTTACATCGCCCAATATCGTGGCGTTTGACGCGCTCGTTGAAATGTTCCTAGACACGGATCTCAATATCGCTCTCATCTTTTGCGCATCCCGCTTTTTTCCGTCGACCGTATTTATGTCGGATTCCAATATCATTTCGCAATAGCCTGCAACCTGTTTGCATGCTATTTGATAGCTCATTCCCGCAGAACTCGGCCAGCCTCCGCGGACTATCACTTTTGCTATATCTTCGATGCTCAGCTCCGATTGCCCGTTTATCTTGCCGGCGGAAGAGAATAACGCTCTGAGACTCACTTCTCCTGTAGAATTCCCGGACTCATGAAGGCTCATCGTCCTCATTCTCATTCTTGCTATCCTGCCGACGCCGGAATGAACTATCTTTTTCTCGTCAATGGATGTGGATCCTGTCAGAATGTACAATCCTTGTTCGCCCCTCTGATCTACATCGAACCTGACGGCATCCCATAATTGCGGTGCGGTCTGCCATTCATCTATCAGTCTTGGATTTTTACCTATCAAAAGATTAGAAGGGTCGAGTTCGGCCATCTGCAGATATGTTTTTCTTTTCTTGGGATCTTGCATATAAATTATACTTTTTGCCAATTGTTTTGCCGTTGTTGTCTTCCCGCACCATTTGGGGCCTACTATTACCACCGCACCGAAAGCCTCCAGTTCTTCCTTAAGCTGGTTGTCAACGATTCTTTCTCTGTATCCCATGCGCCTCTCCTTTTGACCTGACTCTATGTTGACAGATACTTGTTCGAAATATATTATCATTGTGGAAGTTGGCGGTATTTCCATTGTGGAAGTTGGCGGTATTTCCATTGTGGAAGTTGGCGGTATTTTCATTGTGACTGCGAGTAATATGTACAGAAAGATTCACGCTCCCATTGAACTAAACAAAGCGCGGACCGTTGCTTCATAATGTTTTTATACAGATTTAACATAGAGAGGAGTATGGCAAAGAAAGAAGGTAGCGGGATACAGCAGCAGGCAGGTCTTATCAGATACTTCGATATCGAGAATGATAAAGCTCTGAAGCTCTCGCCTAAGACCATCATCGGCTTTGCGATAGGCATATCCGTCGTTGTGATACTTCTGCAGACGTTCTACCCTATGTAAAACGCTGACGTAATTTTTTGACAGATTGTAAAATATAAAAAAAGCTGGGCCCGTGTGGAGGAATTCACGGACCCGATTTCATTCTCAGTGTCCCCAGATGAATCTTACATTCGCCGGGAACGAACCGTTCCTTTTGGACATGAAAGAGAACCGTATGCCGAGTGGTTTCTCGTACGGTGCCTTCACGACTTCAGCTATATCTGCCGCCGAAGTCTTCTCATGCGGTATGTCAACCGCAGGGATGATCGCACCGTCTGCGACCACTCCTTTCAGGATCGCGGTCATCTCGTTCTCCAAGGCATCGATGTCCGCATGGCATTCCGTGGATATGCACACGTCGTTCTCTATCTCATTCAGCGCAAGGATGTGTTCCGCAGGAAGTGCATTGATGCGTTCCTTTATATGGCGCGCGATCAATACGGCGTCTGAAAACGCCGATTGACTGAACATTCCCGCTGCGGCCTTGTTTTCTTTCTCAGTGGCGGTAAGCATCTCCGTTTCTTCGTATTCCACGTCTTCTGACATTTCAAGCATCGCAATTCCGGCGTTGACCGTCTCTATTTCAGCGGACTCATTTAAGACATGTTTCTCAGAGCGCGTAAGATCATCATGAATGGAACCGCAGTCAATATCTGCAACGAACGACCCGTGTGCATGCGCCTCCAACGCGATGACCGTATCCGTTCTCTCCGTGATGTCCTGTTCCAAATATTCCGTGACAACGTTCATCAGCAGAATGGACGACCCTTCAACGATATCCGCCTTCGTTTCCGGCATCATCATGTCCAGACTTGCAAAATACGATGATACCGTTTCAACGAGACATATCTGTTCTGTGCCTATATCTTCAACGATATCCGCCTTCGTTT